>JABXHP010000005.1 GCA_013373575.1 Oceanospirillaceae bacterium
AAGCTTTCGTCGCACGAAAATTAGCCCCTCACACTCACTTCCTGTAAAATCTTGCGCTTTATTTGTTTAGCCCCGCTGGATGAGTGTGAGCCTTAGATGTTGAAAACGCCTTACTACTTGGTCGATAAGAGCAAGCTGCTGCAGAACCTAGAGAAGATCGCCTACGTGCGCGAACACTCGGGTGCCAAGTCACTGCTTGCGCTCAAATGCTTTGCAACCTGGTCGGTATTTGATCTCATGTCGCAGTACATGGATGGCACCACCTCCTCATCACTCTACGAGGTCAAGCTCGGTTACCAGAAGTTTGGTGGCGAAACGCACGCCTACTCAGTTGCCTATGCAGATGATGAAATCGACGAGGTGATTGCAACGTCCGACAAGATCATATTCAACACTATCAACCAGTTGGAGCGCTTTGACTCCCAGAGTGCTAATGCGATACGTGGCCTGCGTGTAAACCCGCTGGTGAGTACCTCCGAATTTATTATCGCTGACCCGGCGCGCCCCTATAGTCGTTTGGGTGAATGGGATCCAGCGCGTATCGAAACTGCGCTTGATAAGATCTCCGGCTTTATGTTCCACAACAATTGTGAGAACGCGGACTTCGATCGTTTTGATGAGATGTTGACGCTGATCGAAAATAAATTTGGTCATCTGATTGAGAAGATGAGCTGGATCAGCCTCGGTGGAGGAATCCACTTTACTGGCGAGGGTTATCCGTTAGATAAGTTCTGCGCCCGTCTTAAACTCTTCTCGGAGCGCTTCGGTGTGCAGGTATACCTAGAGCCCGGAGAGGCAGCAATTACAAAGAGCACCACTCTAGAGGTGACGGTGCTGGATACCCTCTACAACGGCAAGCATCTAGCGATAGTCGATAGCTCAATCGAAGCGCACATGCTGGACCTACTGATCTATCGTGAAGATGCTCGTATGAGCCCCTGCGAGGGTGAACACCGCTTCCAGATTTGCGGTAAGTCCTGCCTAGCAGGCGACATTTTTGGGGAGTTTAATTTTGATAAGCCATTGGTGGCGGGCGATCGTATCTCTATTGAGGATGCCGGCGGTTACACCATGGTAAAGAAAAACTGGTTCAACGGCGTAAAGATGCCCTCAATTGCGGTTAAGCAGCTAGATGGCAGTGTTGAGCTGGTGCGTGAATTTGGTTACGAGGATTTTGTTGGGAACTTGTCATAGGTTGCCTTTGCGCCGGTTGAGTCGCGCAATAGAGTTGCGTGACTCGAAGGTGTTTGCGCGCAGTGAGCTGCGCTCCTGTAGTACGAGAGTGGATAGGTAAATGAAAAAGAATGTATTAATTATTGGCGGCGGCGGAGTCGCCCAGGTGGTGGCGCATAAATGCGCCCAACACAACGATATTCTCGGTGATATAGCGATCGCTTCGCGGACCAAGTCGAAGTGTGATGCAATCATCGAGAGCGTCCATGAAAAGGGCGCGATGAAAGTAGAGGGCAAGCTGACAGCCCATGCGCTAGACGCGATGGATACAGCAGCGACTGCAGCGCTAATTCGTGAAACTGACTCTCAGATTGTACTCAACGTCGGCTCCGCCTTCGTTAACATGTCTGTTCTTGAAGCCTGTATTGAAACTGGTGTCGCATACCTTGATACCGCCATCCACGAAGATCCACTGAAAATTTGTGAAGAGCCACCCTGGTACGGTAACTACGAGTGGAAGCGCCGCGAGCGCTGTAAAGAGACGGGTACTACTGCAATCCTAGGCTGCGGCTTCGACCCAGGCGTTGTTAATGCTTATGCAGCGCTGGCGAAAAATGAGTATTTCGATACGCTTGAGTCGGTCGATATTATCGATATCAACGCGGGTGAACATGGACACTGGTTCGCCACCAACTTTGACCCCGAGATTAATTTCCGTGAATTCACTGGTCGCGTCTACTCTTGGCAGAATAACCAGTGGCAGACTAACCAGATGTTCGAAATCAGCCGTACCGATAACCTCCCGGTTGTGGGCGAACGCACATCTTACATGACCGGCCATGACGAGGTTCACTCTCTTTCAGCAAATCTTGGTTGTCCAAATGTACGTTTCTGGATGGGCTTTGGTGAACGCTATATTACCGTATTTACCGTGCTCAAAAACCTCGGTTTGTTATCAGAGCAGCCTGTTACTACGGCTGAAGGGCAGGAGGTCGTACCGCTAAAAGTGGTAAAAGCCTGTCTACCCGATCCAGCCTCACTGGCGCCAAACTACACTGGGAAGACCTGTATCGGTGATCAGGTCAAAGGGACCAAGGATGGCAAAGAGCGCGAAGTGTTTATCTACAACGTCGCGGACCACAAAGATGCTTACAATGAAGTGGGTAGTCAGGGTATCTCTTATACCGCGGGTGTACCGCCAGTCGCAGCTGCGCTACTGATAGCTACGGGTGAGTGGGATTGTAAGACGATGGTGAACGTTGAGGAGTTGGACCCGCGTCCATTCCTAAACCATCTAAACCACATGGGTCTGCCAACCTGGATTCGTGATGAGAAGGGTGAGCGCCCGCTCGATTTCTCTTGATTTAAGACGACTAAAAGCCCTTGCCTAAGTGGCAGGGGCTCTCTCTTCTCAATACCTGCTTGCAGTGCGCTCATTCATGGGCTGCGTGATGACGGGCCAGCTCAGAGTGCCATCAGAATATACAGTTAGCGAGATCACCTTGCGCTCTTTGGAGGGTGCAGGAAGCTCATTGCCGCGCACTTGGTAGAGATAATTGGTGATCAACATCGGTAGCTGCTCACGCTGCTTTACTGAAGCAGTAGGCCAGAGCGCCATGTGCAACTCTTTTGAATCTACCGCAGCCGTTGTAATGCGTGCCGAATGGTATTGATGAGGCTCTAGAGGTATCAAGTGTAGCACCTTGGTGCGCTGATCAATGATCTGACAGCAGGCGTAGCAGTTTTCGCTAGTGCGAGCATGCTCGAATGTGCGCCAACGGCTTGTCGTTGCTCTTTCCATGATGATCATCTACCTCTGTTGCGATATTTGTGTTGCGAAAACGCAACATAAAAGCAATTACCGACACTATAGTCCAGCATGTCGCTAGTGTCCAAGCAAAAAATCACTAAACGCTTGTCTGTATCGCTGACGCTGCGCAGGCTTACCGACCAAATTCTTCGAGGGGTTTACGGACAGGCGCGCGTTGCAGTGGGTGGCAAAGCGGCTATTAAGTGTTTGGCTGAGCTGGATGTGGATCTGCTCATTAGGAATATTGATATGCTGCAAGTTGATGCTTACGAGCTGGTGATTAGTTTGCGTCGTAAGGGGTTTGATAAGCCGATTATTGGTATTACTGCTGCGACTTTGGGCCACTCGCCAGAGCTATCGGTGGCGGGTAGAATCGCTAGTCTCATTTTGATGGAGTAGCGTTGCGTGTTTGATCTTGAGTGGTGGCAGTATCTGGCTATTGGCCTTACCTTTATCTGGAGTGGTTTCGTCCGCACTGGTCTTGGGTTTGGCGGTGCGGTTCTGGCGCTACCTTTTCTGCTGTTAGTGCTCGATGATCCGCTAGTGTTTCTGCCCGTTATCTCAATCCACCTTTTGGTCTTCTCCAGCTGGAACGCTTGGCAGGGGCATCGCGCTAAACAGGGTGAGAGCAGTATTGACTGGAGTTATCTTGGTCGCTCGCTGAAGATCATGATCATCCCAAAGCTGATTGGGGTGTTTGGGTTATTAACCCTGCCGAATGAGGTGATGTCGACGATCATTTTCCTCATTGTCAGTGCCTACTCTGTCGGCTACATACTGAATAAGCCGTTCAAGAGTAGCCGCCCCTGGATGGATAACATCTTTCTGATGCTGGGTGGTTATGTCAGCGGTACTTCGCTTATCGCGGCTCCCCTGGTTATCGCTGTCTACAGTACACATGTTTCGCGCGAGAAACTGCGCGATACGCTATTTGCGCTCTGGTTTATTCTGGTGGTTATTAAGATGGGCTCATTCGTCATAGCGGGCGTCGATCTGCAGCTTATTCACCAACTTTGGCTCTTTCCCTGTGCCCTTATTGGGCATATGTTGGGTGTGCGCCTACATAGCTACCTGCAAAATACCGATAGTCATAAGTTTTACCGCATCCTTGGGTCCGTACTTTTAGCTACCAGCTTGGTTGGGATCGTGCGCACCTTTGTGGTTTAACGCCTCACCCGCTATACACTTTGTGGACGCGGCGCGTAATTCCGGTAAATAGTGTGTAAGGAATAGTGTTGGCCCAAGGCGCTAGCTCGGCCGCGGTTAGTGCAGCGCCAAATAGCTCGGCGCTACTACCAATGGTGGCTTTGGGGAGGTCGGTAAGGTCTACGGTTATCATATCCATAGAGACGCGGCCGACGATGTTTGTACGCTGCCCCTCAATCAGAATGGGCGCGCCCGAGCGCATCTGTCGCGGGTAGCCATCGGCGTAGCCAATGGCCAGTGTGCCTATGCGAGAGGGGCGTTCGGCTCTCCAGCTAGCACCGTACCCCACCGTCTCACCCTCCGTCAGGGTACGCACTGCAATAACTTCGGTGTTGAGGTGCATGGCGGGTTTGAGCTTATCTGCCTGCGCTTGTCCGGACTCAAAGGGGGTCGCACCGTAGAGCATTAGCCCAGGGCGTATCCAATCATGGTGGGTCTGCGGCCACCCCAATATCGCGGCTGAGTTGGAAAGACTCAAGGGGAGTCCGCGCCCGTTAACTGTTTTGAGAAAGAGCTGCAGCTGTTCGGCGGTAATCGGATTATCAAGCTCGTCGGCGCAGGCGAAGTGCGCCATAAGTACAACATTTTTTACTGAGCGTAGCGCCAGCAGTCGGCCTAGCGCATTTAGCGCCTGATTGAGTGGGATGCCAAGGCGGTGCATGCCGATGTCAATCTTGAGCCAGACATTAAACATTGCAGGGCCGTTGTAGCCTGCCAAAGATTCAAGTTGAAAGCTGTTGTGCACCACAAAGCTCAGGTCGTAGTGCTCTATCAAGTTGAGCTCGTTCGCTTCGAAAAAACCCTCGAGTAGTAGAATAGGTGAGGTGATCCCCGCTTCGCGCAGCTCAATTGCCTCCTCTATTGCAGCTACCGCGAAGCCATCTGCCTCGTTCACCAAGGCGTGGCACACTTTCACTGCGCCATGTCCGTACGCGTCCGCTTTTACAACCGCTAGGGCGCGACTCTCTCCCGCAAGCTGTTTGGCTAGGCGGTAGTTATGGCGAATTGCATCAAGGTCTATGGTGGCTGTAGTAGGGCGCGCCATGCAGGTCTCCAAGTGTCGGTTTATGCGGCACAGAATAGCCGATCTAATCGTTTAGCTACTACTTGTTTAATAATCTCTGTTCAAAAAATTGATAAAAGTGAAGAAAATCGCATAAATTCAGCAGATTAGCGCTTTAACGTCTCGCATTGCAGCAAACCTTTCTATACTTTTGGACTCGAGTTTTAGCTGAACACTGTAAGGATTATTGATGTCGAACTGGTCCCTTGATAGCTGGCGCAACTGCCCGGTTAAGCAACTTCCCAACTACCCTGACCACCAAGCGCTCGCTGATGTAGAGCGTCAGTTATGCGCGCTGCCCCCGCTGGTGTTTGCCGGCGAGATTCGCTCACTTAAGAGTGACTTGGCACGTGTAAGTCGGGGTGAGGCGTTTCTGCTGCAAGGTGGCGACTGTGCTGAGAGTTTTGCGGAGTTCAGTGCGGACAAGATTCGTGACACCTTTAAGCTGCTAATGCAGATGGCGGTTGTGATGGCATTTTCAGGTAGCTGCCCAGTCGTAAAAGTAGGTCGTATAGCGGGTCAGTTCGCTAAACCGCGCTCTGCTGATACTGAAACTATTGACGGCGTGGAGCTCCCGAGCTACCGCGGCGATAATGTGAACTCGGTTGAATTCACCGCAGAGGCGCGCACACCTGATCCGCAGCGTATGTTGGCTGCCTACCACCAGTCATCATCAACTCTAAACCTGTTGCGCGCCTTCTCTCGCGGCGGTTTCGCTGATCTTCACCGTGTGCATCAGTGGAATCTGGGGTTTGTGTCGCAATCACCCGCACACCAAAAGTATGAAGAGCTTGGTGCGCAGATTGATCAGGCACTGGCATTTATGGCGGCTTGTGGTTTGACCTCAGAGAATACGCCGCAACTCTCTGAAACTACGCTCTACACCTCGCATGAGGCGCTGTTGCTGCAGTACGAGGAGGCGTTGACGCGCAAAGATAGCCTGACCGGTGGGTGGTATGACTGTTCAGCGCATATGTTGTGGATTGGGGATCGTACACGTCAGCCTGATCATGCGCATGTTGAGTTCTTGCGCGGTGTGCAAAATCCTATTGGGATTAAGGTGGGTCCAACGACGCAGGTAGACGATCTACGGCGACTGCTGGATATTCTAAACCCAACCAACGAGCCGGGACGCATAAATCTCATTGCCCGTATGGGTGCTGATAAGATTGGTGACTACTTGCCGCAG
>JABXHP010000127.1 GCA_013373575.1 Oceanospirillaceae bacterium
CTATCCCTGCTCGAGAAGATGTCTCAAGGGATCAAACAGCGCGACACGAACCGGCCGGTACGTCTGGTTTACGATGAGATGATGCCGAATTCGATGTTTCAGTACATGTGCGAAAACTTGGGGCTTGAAGCTGACTCAGAGACGACCGCGAGCGGACGCTATCGTAATTTTCGCGACTTTATTCGTTTCCCCAATGTGGGGCCACGCTACCTCGAAAATGAGAAGATGCCGGCGCTGAATTCTGTGCAGTTTGAAAATGCAGCTAATGTTTTCGAGGCGATCACAAAGAGCGACATCCTGCTGCACTACCCGTACTACAAATTCCGTTATCTGACGGACTTTGTTCGGGCTGCTTCGTTTGATCCCGCGGTGACTCAAATTCAGGTCACCGTTTATCGAGTTGCTAACAACAGCCAAATTCTTAAATCACTGATTGAAGCCGTTAAGAATGGCAAGAAGGTGATAGTGGTTGTTGAATTGAGTGCGCGCTTCGATGAAGAGGCGAATATTGAGTGGGCGCGCGAACTGACCGAGGCGGGCGTGGTTGTTGAGTTCGGTGTTGCCTCGCTAAAGTGTCATGCAAAGATTATTCATGTGTTGCGTCAAGAGGGTGATGAGCAGGTTGGCTATGGCTACATAAGCACCGGCAACCTCAACGAGAAGACCGCGCGTACTTACACCGATTTTGGTCTGTTCACCAAACATCCAGAGATTACAGCAGAGCTAGCTCAGGTTTTCGATTTCATTATTAACCCCTACAAGAAATTTGTCTTTAACCATCTACAGGTCAGCCCAAATTTTAGTCGTGAGCCGATCTACCAACTTATAGATGATGAGATTCTAGCCGCCCGTGACAAGAGCCGCGCGGAGATCTTCCTCAAGGTGAATAATCTAGTCGACGATGGTTTGGCTAATAAACTCTATGAAGCAAGTCAGGCTGGCGTGAAGATTAGACTGATTGTCCGTGGTATGTGCAGCATAAAGGCTGGGGTGAAAGGGTTAAGTGAGAATATAACGATCATTAGTATTGTGGATCGATATCTCGAGCACGCCCGTGTTGCATTGTTTTATGCTGGCGGCAAACGCAAGATGTATATCACCTCGGCTGACTGGATGACGCGCAACATTGATCATCGCATTGAGGTGGGGTGTCCGATTCTGGACCGTAATCTTCGAAAGGTGATAAAAGATCAGATGGATTTGCAGTGGCGTGACACCACTAAGGCGCGTGTTCTCGATCCTGAGCAGAAGAACGCTTATGTAACCCGTGGAAACCGTAAGAAGATTCGCTCTCAGATCGCTATCTATGAGTACCTGAGACAGCTGGAGAAATCACGTGACTGATAATAGCGTAGTAGAGTCTGATTCCCAGCATTTCGCTGCGATTGACTTAGGTTCGAACAGTTTCCACATGCTAGTTGTGCGTAAGTTGCACGATGACGTACAGCATCTGTTTAAGCACAAAGAGCGAGTGCGACTTGCGGAGGGGCTGGATGCGAAACACAACCTCTCTACGGAGGCCATCGAACGTGGCGTTGGAGTCCTTAAAACCTTTGCCGAGAGGCTCAAACCTTTTGAGAACTGTATCGTTAAGGTGGTGGGTACCCATACGCTCAGAATAGCGAAGAACCGATCTGAGTTTCTGTCGCGCGCTCGTCAGGTTTTTCCTTACGATATCGAGATAATCAGCGGACAGGAGGAGGCACGTCTTGTCCATCTGGGCGCCTGCAGTGCAGAACATCTGACAGGCAATACTCTGGTTGTGGACATCGGAGGCGGTTCAACGGAGGTCGCTCTGGGGACTGAGCGCAATATGGAGTTGGGGCGCTCCCATACGATGGGTTCAGTCAGTTTTACCAAAGCCTTCTTTAAGAATGGAGTGGACAAGAACTCTTACAAGCGGGCAAAACTCTATGCGCAACAGCAACTAGAGCGTTTTTCAATGTACTTCTGTGATATCGGCTGGAAACAAGTGAGATGCACCTCTGGCTCGGCACAGGCGATAGCTACCGCGGCTGAGAATCTTGAGTTCGAACCCGGAGAGATCACCCCAGAAGCGATTAAGTCCCTACGTAAACTGGTTGTGAAAAACGAACTCTCGACCAAGGTGATGCGGGGGATAAGTCCTGAACGAGCTACACTCTTTGCGGGTGGTGTTGCGATCCTGGACGCCGTATTCTCAAGCCTTGAGATTGAAGAGGCTAGATTTTCAACGGGCGCGCTGCGAGAGGGACTTTTGGCTGAGTTCATCTCCTCCGGTGATCAGTTAGATACGCGAACGCGGGCTATCCGCTCGTTGATGCTGCGCTATCATGTGGATGTTAGCCAGGCCGAGCGTGTGGCCGAGACGGCGCTAAAGCTGTGGCGCCAAGTGGCGCCAGATTTGCGTCTGCCGCTCTTTACCAAGCGATATCTGCAGTACGCCGCGCTGACTCACGAAATTGGCTTGAATATAAACTCCAGTGGATTGCAGAAGCACTCCGCATATATTCTCGAACACTCCAACCTAGCTGGCTTTAGCTTTGACCAACAGAAATTGGTTGCGCTTATGGTGCGTATGCACCGCAAAAAGCTGAAACGTTCACTCGTGACGAATCTTGGTATGGTGTCAAAGAGGCACGCGATCACACTGATTCTGCTGTTACGCCTCGCGGTGCTCTGGCACCTGAGTCGTAGCGCTGAGTCGCCGGAAACTCCCAAAATAAGCTTTGATGGAGAGCTACTCACGATCGCAATAGATGCAAAGGTCGGGGATGAACATCCGCTGCTGATTGCAGACCTCGAACGAGAAGAGGCTTACTGCAATCAGTTTGGGATAGAGACAAGATTAGAGTTCCTGCTCTAGATCTCGTTCGCTGCTCCACTAGCCGAAGCGGCCAGTAATATAGTCTTGTGTCAGTTTGTGAGAGGGGTTAGTAAAGATCTGCTCGGTCTTACCCACCTCTACCAAGTCACCCAGGTGGAAGTAGGCAGTACGATCAGAAACACGTGCGGCCTGCTGCATCGAGTGAGTCACAATGACAATAGTGTACTGCTCCTTTAGCTCCTCGATCAGCTCTTCAACTTTGGCAGTCGCGATTGGGTCGAGAGCTGAGCAGGGCTCATCCATCAAAATAACTTCCGGACTGACTGCAATTGCCCGCGCGATGCATAGCCGCTGTTGCTGTCCTCCAGAGAGCCCTGTACCTGGCTGATCTAGACGATCTTTTACCTCGTTCCACAAACCTGCCCGAGTTAACGCTGACTCTACTACCGCATCAAGTTCGCTCTTGCTCTTGGTTAGCCCGTGTATGCGCGGGCCGTAGGCGATGTTGTCGAAGATCGATTTAGGGAAGGGGTTAGGTTTCTGGAAAACCATGCCAACGCGCGCGCGCAGCGGCACAACATCTACCGATGGGGCGTAGATGTCTTCACCATCAAGGGTTATCTGTCCCTCGACGCGGCATATGTCGATGGTATCGTTCATACGGTTTAGCGTTCGCAGGAAGGTCGATTTACCGCAGCCCGAGGGTCCTATAAAGGCGATAACTTCCTGCTCGGCTATATCAATTGTGACATCTCTGATTGCGTGTTTATCGCCGTAGAATACGTTTACATCCCGCGCGCTCATGCGTGGATTGTCGACGTAAACATTTCCTGTGGTTTTTGACGTTAAGTTTTCCATCGTTATGTCCGTTGAGTCGTTAAATTTCTGTAAGCTTGTCATTAGCTGCCTCACCAACGGCGCTCTAGTTTCTTGCGTAGGGCAATCGCCGCCGCGTTCATCGTGATTAGAAACGCCAGCAGAACAATGATTGCCGCGCTGGTCTTCTGAATGAACATGCGTTCGGCAAAATCAGCCCACATAAATATTTGCACGGGCAACACTGTAGCTGGATCTGTGAAGTCACCGGGTATATCCACAATAAATGCCACCATACCGATCATCAGCAGTGGCGCCGTCTCTCCGAGTGCCTGCGCCATGCCGATGATAGTTCCGGTAAGCATGCCTGGCATTGCTAGGGGGATTACATGGTGAAAGATCACCTGCATTTTGGAGGCGCCTATACCCAGTGCCGCATCTCGAATACTCGGTGGCACTGCGCGTATCGCTGCACGCGAGGAGATAATAATTGTTGGTAGAGTCATCAGTGCTAGGACTACACCGCCGACCAGTGGAACTGAGCGAGGCATACCGAAGGTGACAATAAATATAGCAAGCCCCATGATGCCAAAGACCACCGAGGGTACGGCTGCGAGGTTATTGATGTTGATCTCAATAAGCTCCGTCCAGCGGTTCCTCGGTGCCAGCTCTTCTAGGTATACGGCTGCAGCGACGCCCAGCGGAAACGCTATGCTAATACAGATTGCTAGCGTTAGAAGGGAGCCAATCAGTGCACCCTTGATGCCGGCCATCTCAGCATCGCGAGAGGCGGACCCGAAGAACAGGTAGTCGCTTAGCTCGTAACTGACTAGGCCAGCGGCCTGCCACTTATCGACGATTTGAATCGTTAGATCATCTATACGGCGATCCTTAGCCGGTGTTTCACGCTGTATAAATCCGCGCATGAAAGAGTCAATATCGTCATCAACAGCAAACTTTAAGGTCTGAGTTGTACCGAGTAGGTCAGGGTGCTCCTTGACGAACTCAATTAGTCGAATAGACGCACCTGAGGAGACCATTTTGCGCAGAGCTCTCTTAGTCTTGCGGTCGCCCTCTTCACCAATCGAGGCGAGAGAGGCGTCTAGAATCAGTGCCTCTGCATCACCTGAGTAGAGCGATGCATCTGAGAGATCTCCAAGCGGATCGAGGCGCTCTTTATCCAATGTAATTTCAAGCTGAACATAGTACTGAAACATACCTTGCAGACCCTTGCTAAGGATGCCGGTGAACAGAACCGCAAGAAATGTCAGCGCCAGGGCAACGGCTGAAAAGCCCATCATGCGGAAGCGCTTCTCGCTTTTGCGGCGCCGTTGAAGAGAGGCCTCTACTCGAGCGCTGGCCTCTTGTGGCGACAATCCTGTAAATGCTTTATCAGTCATATTGCTCTCTATACTTCTTAACAATCTGTAGCGCGAAAAAGTTGAGACCCAGTGTCAAAATGATCAACATTGTCGAAAGGGCGAAAGCAGAAAGCGTCTTGGCAGATTCGAACTCCTGATCACCAACCAAAATGGTCACAATTTGTGAGGTCACGGTAGTAACAGCATCTAGCGGGTTGAATGAGAGGTTTGCTGCCAGTCCTGCTGCCATAACGACAATCATGGTCTCACCAACCGCACGGGATACCGCAAGTATGACTGCCGCGACAATACCAGGGAGTGCCGCAGGTAGTACCACCTGACGTGTTGTTTCGCTCTTCGTTGACCCCAAACCGTAGGCCGCATCTCGCAACGCTTGAGGAACCGAGTTGATAACATCGTCAGCCAGTGAGGATACAAACGGAATGATCATCACACCCATTACCAGCCCTGCCGCAAGTGCTGATTCTGATGCAACAGTGAGCCCTACTGATTCTCCCAGAGCCTTAATTGCCGGCGCCACAGTCAGCGCTGCGAAGAAGCCGTAAACAACCGTGGGAACGCCGGCTAAGATTTCGAGGAGTGGTTTTACGGTTGAGCGTACCTTGGACGACGCATATTCTGCGAGGTATATGGCACTCGCCAAGCCTACTGGTACGGCAACTAACAACGCGATAGCCGATATTAGAAATGTGCCGGCGAACATCGGTAGCATGCCATATTTGGCGTCACCGCCACCGGAGCCCGCGCGCTCCGCGCCTTCAAATTGAGGGTTCCATTCAGTACCGAAAATGAACTCTGTCGGAGGTACAAGTTGGAAGAATCTAATTGTCTCGAATAGTACCGATAAGACGATGCCGATAGTTGTCAGGATGGCGATCGTAGAAGCTGAAATGAGGCCCCATGAGATCATCCGTTCCACTGCGTTGCGCGCGCGGAACTGTGGGTTAACCTTCCTGTATGCAAAACCGCCTGCGACGAGCGCCAGCAGCAGGACGACAACTGTTTTTGATAGCGTCGATATACTTGCCCAGCCCAGCCAAGCTTCACTCGCTTGAACAACCCAGACCTCAGGTTCCCCAAAGCGAACACCCTCAACTAGATTTTCGATTTTTGCTAGTGCAACGATCTCTTGCGATCCTCCCGCAAGAAGAATCTCGCTGGGATAGAAATCGCGAACCCAGTGCTGGAACAGCTGTATATCGACTACTGTCCAGACAATCAAAACCAACAGTGCTGGTAAGCTTGCCACAAGACCCGCCCATAGACCGTAGTAGTTAGGCAGTGAATGGAAACTCGTGCCGGCTAAGCGCGCCTTGGTCACTCTCCATTTCGCGAGTGAGTAAAAGCTCAGGCCAATGACCAGAAGCGTCGATAAGAGCGTTATGAAGTCCATAGTACTAATCCCCAGATGCCGCAAAATCCGGTCTGCACTTGGCAGACCGGATGTATGCGACGCCGTATGTTCGACTACTGGAGGGCATCAGCCGTGAGAACAGTCAGTTCATTCATACGTGCTGCCATCTCGTCACGCTCTTGCTCAGGCATAGGAATCATGCCTGCATCTGCAAGGATGCCGTCTTCGCCCCAGTGCTTAGTCCACTCAGTCATGTACTCTTCAATGCCCGGCACCACGCCAATATGCTGGTGCTTCACGTAAAAGTAGAGTGCTCGTGAAGCTTTGTATGAGCCATCAGCGATCGCCTCAAATGTGGGTGCAACACCGTCTAGTTTCGCGCCCTGTAGTGTGTCAGCGTTCTGATCAAGGTATGAAAAACCGAATATGCCGAAGGTCTCTGCGTCTTCCTGTAGCTTCTGTACGATCAGGTTATCCTGCTCCCCGGCTTCTATGTATGCGCCATCTGTGCGCATAGCACGGCAAGTCTTAGCTTTCTGGCCCGCGGCTTCGAGAGCCGCTTTCATCTCTTCGTCTGTGCCACAGAAGGCTTTCTCGTTGATTATTTCAGCGAATGAAGCGCGTGTTCCAGAGGTTGTTGGCGGGCCGTAAACGCGGATAGCGATATTGGGCAGTGCCGGGTTTACGTCGCTCCAAGTTTTGAACGGGTTATCAACCAGTTGCCCGTTAACAGCAACCTTTGCGGTTAGCGCTTTACCCAAATCTGAACGGGAGATCTCTAGCTGGGGAGCATCCTTAGAGTTAGCAAGCACGATACCATCGTAACCCACTTTGATCTCAGTAAGTTTGACGCCGTTAGCGTCACAGTATTCAAGCTCGCCAGTCTTCATGCGCGACGATGCGTTACCAATATCGATAAACTCGGTGCCGATACCGTCACAGACGCCTTTCTTACCGACCGACGACCCACCAGACTCTACTACTGGTGTATTGAATGCTGGGTTACGTCCGAGTCGTTCAGCAACGATAGTCGCGAAGGGCAGTACGGTAGATGAGCCTGCAATGCTGACGTTGTCGCGAGCCATAACAGGTGTGCTTAATAGGGCGGCAACTGTAACAGTTGCTGTTGCAACGCGTAGGATCATTTCGATCTCCTTAGTTTCAGAACTTCGGTCAGCTTTGCTGTCCAATCTTGTCTGAGATCTATTAGAGTCGAATTTTGTTACAGCCCTATGACGCGTTTGTGACAGTTTTGTGATACCCACTTAAACGAAAAGAGCCCCACGTAGGGGCTCTTTCTATAGGTTTGGAGTTAGGGCTTAAACCATCACACCACGGATAACGAAAAAGAGAATTGCAGCCAGTGTGCCTGACGCCGGAACAGTGATGATCCATGCAGCTGCGATTTTGTATACAGCAGAGCGCTTTACCAGTTCCTGCTTGTATGCTTTCTTCAGCTGTTTACGCTCTTTCTTGCTCAGTTCTGCTGAAGCTGTCTTCTTCTTCAGCTGCTTGAGCATTGCGCCTTTCTCTTCAATGGTGGCGTTTTCGAAGCTAGCTAGGAACTGCTCAACCTCTTCCTGATCCGCGCCTTGGTGGTGAGATTTGATCTCCTCCATCATGCGAGCATGGCTTGATTTGAGGTACTCACGCAGGAAGCCAACACCGAATACACCACCCACTGCAATGTGAGTTGATGATACTGGCAGACCCAGCTGCGAAGCGATGATTACAGTAATCGCAGCAGCCATCGCGATAGAGAACGCGCGTGTCTGATCGAGTTCGGTGATCTCAGATCCTACAGTTTTGATCAGTTTAGGACCGAACAGAGCTAGACCAAGTGAGATACCCAATGCGCCGATAACCATAACCCAAAGCGGAATGCTTGCCTTAGTCGAAACACCGTGGTTGAGGATCGCATCATTGATAGCAGCGAGAGGACCTACAGCGTTCGCCACGTCATTTGCACCGTGAGCAAAGCTCAGCAGAGCAGCAGCGAAGATCAGAGGGATAGTAAATAGCTTGTTCACACCGGCTTTGTCATTGTCCAGGCGGTCAGCACTGCGTCCAACAGCAGCCTTGACGATGAAGTAGGTAGCGATGGCAATTGCCAAGCCGATCAGGGCCGCAGAGACAAAGTCCAGCTTGATGATCTTCTTAACACCCTTGAGAGCGAGATAAGTGCTGAACGCCCATGCCATGATCATGATGAGTACGGGTACCATCTTCTTAGCCGCTGAACGCATGTCCTGCTTGTAGGTAATAGTGCGTTTGATCAGGTAGAGGAAACCTGCTGCGATAAGACCGCCCAATACGGGTGAGATAACCCAGCTTGCCGCGATTGCACCCATTTTGTCCCAGTTTGCGATACCGAAACCGCCTGCTGCGATGCCTGCACCCAGTACGCCACCGACAATCGAGTGTGTAGTTGATACGGGAGCGCCGACATAGGTCGCGAGGTTAAGCCAAAGTGCACCCGCTAGAAGCGCGGCTAGCATCAACCAAATGAAGGTATCGGCATCACCGATCGCTTCTGGGTTGATGATCCCTTTAGAGATAGTGCTGACTACATCTCCGCCCGCGACTATCGCACCAGCTGCCTCAAAGATCGCTGCGATGATAATCGCACCGGTCAGTGTAAGAGCCTTGGAGCCCACCGCTGGTCCGACGTTATTAGCGACGTCGTTCGCACCGATGTTCATCGCCATGTAACCGCCCACTACTGCAGCGACTACAAGTATAAAGCCTCCATCGATACCCTCGATGTGAGTGCCGATGTAAAGAATGATGCCCACCATGAATAGCAGCGCATATCCGATGCGCATCACATCTGAGCGGCCAGAAGCGGTAGCTTTCTCAAGCTTGTTCATCTGTTTAAGTTCCAAGAGATACTCCCCTTGTTTTGGGTTCAAGTTGCGACGCGTATCGCACCACGGAATTTAAGTCGCGCTATTAAAATACAGATTTGTTACAGCTTTGTTACAACGCTGTCATTTTTGTTTAAGTTAATTGAAATATTTAGTGGGGATCGCGAATTCTTTGCATGTGGCGGGCTTTCGGTCAGTATTGCTCTGTAGCACTATAGGTTTAGACGATCAGGAAAAGCGACATGTCATACAATAACTACTTAGACCACAAAGCGATTGATCTGAAACCGCTACGTGAGCTACTAGCAACCCAAACCTCTGTATCGGACCTCCCTTTTGCTGAGACAGTGGACGCGCAGGTAGCTATTTACGCTGCGGATAGGTTACGCACTCTGGTACGCCAAGATCCAGAAAAGCTGCAGCAGATCCAGAGCGAATGGCACCGGGTGTGGCAGGATGGGTCAGGTGTCTTGGTTATTAGGGGGGCTTTCGACTCCGCTCTGGTAGATGAGGCGAGTGATGCATTCCGCGGTATTATTGAGCGCGAGCGTGGTAGTTCGCACGGTGACCACTTCGCAAAGCCGGGCGCCAACGACCGTGTTTGGAATGCACTAGAGAAGCTGGCGCTACTGGCCCCTAATCTTTACGCCCGTTACTACGCAAACGATATGCTCGCTTGGGCCTGTGAAGCCTGGTTGGGGCCTGCTTATCAGATCACCTCGCAGGTCAACTTGGTGAATCCTGGCGCCAAGGCTCAGGTGCCTCATCGTGACTACCACTTGGGCTTCATGACACCTGAGCAAGCGGCTCGCTATCCAGCTTCCGTACACCGGGTCTCTGCACACCTTACGCTGCAATCGGCGATTGCGCATGTGGACATGCCGTTAGAGAGCGGCCCCACTCTACTGCTACCTCACTCGCAGAAGTTTAGCCATGGATATCTTCTGGCCAATACGCCTGAGGCGCACGAGCTATTTGATGCTAATAAGGTGCAGCTACCGCTTGAGAAGGGCGATCTATTGTTGTTTAACCCAGCATTGTTGCATGCTGCGGGCTCAAATGTGAGTGCGGACATTAAGCGCATGGCCAACTTGCTGCAGATCTCTTCACCATTCGGGCGAGCGATGGAGAGCGTAGACCGTCTAGAAATGTCGAAGCTAGTCTACCCCGAATTGCTAAAACTTAAGCAGTCTGGTGTTCTGGGTGAGCTTGAGATCTCGCACGCGGTTGCGGCCACCGCCGAGGGTTACGCTTTTCCCACTAACCTTGATCGCGACCCACCTCTAGGAGGCTTGGCGCCGAAGAATCAACAAGCTTTGATGTTAGAAGCGCTAGAGGGCAGCTGGAGTGCAGAACATTTCGAGCAAGCTCTAGATGAGCACGCTGAGCGGCGCTGGACTAGCTAACTAATAGTTATTCAACGCAAAAGAAAGGGACCCGGTCGGGTCCCTCCGTCTGTACAGGGTTTACAGACTGAAGCGAATTACATTAAGCCCGCTTCTTTGTAGTACTTCGCCGCACCTGCGTGCAGTGGAGCAGACAAGCCGTCACGGATCATCTCTTCCTGCTTTAGGTTAGCGAAGGCTGGGTGCAGTTTTTTGAAATCATCAAAGTTTTCAAACACTGCTTTTACGACGTGGTAAATCACCTCTTCTGGCACTGCAGTGGAAGCAACGAAAGTCGCGCCTACACCGAAGGTTGCGGTGTCAGAGTCGCTGCCAGAGTACATGCCACCCGGGATGGTGGCTTTGCGGTAGTAGTCGTTCTCGTTAACCAGCATATCGACAGCTGGGCCAGCGACTTCAACCATTACCGAATCACAAGAGGTTGTTGCCTCCTTGATAGAGCCGCTTGGGTGACCAACAGTGAAGACCATCGCGTCGATCTTGTTATCACACAGCGCTTTAGACTGTTCCGAAGATTTCAGCTCAGATGCCAAAGAGAAGTCACTCATGCTCCAACCTTTGGCTTTCATCAGAACTTCCATGGTACCGCGCTGACCTGAGCCTGGGTTACCCACGTTTACGCGTTTGCCCTTGAGGTCATCAATAGTCTTGATGCCGGCATCAGCGCGTGCAACTACTGTGAACGGCTCTGGGTGAACAGAAAATACAGCGCGCAGATCTTCAAATGCACCTGCATCAGCGAAACGGTCGGTACCATTGTATGCGTGGTACTGCCAGTCAGACTGAACAACGCCCATGTCCAACTCGCCTGCACGAATGGCGTTCAGGTTGTAAACCGAACCCCCTGTACTCTCAACTGAACAGCGAATACCGTGTTCTTTACGATCTTTGTTCACCAAACGACAGATTGAGCCGCCTGTTGGATAGTAGACACCCGTTACACCACCGGTACCGATAGTTACGAACGTTTGAGCCTGTACTGGCGCAGCGCTCAGCATTGCCGCCAGGCCTGCACCCATCAGGGAAGTGCGAAGTTTTGTCATATTTGCGTCCTCTTAGTTGAGTAGTGCTTGTTGTTGTTTAAATTGGTTCAACGGGTTGAACATCAGGTTACGTACCTCGGCCGCTGTTGCCGGTGTCCGCCCCTGTGCCAAAATATTTTGCCGCAGTGCTTCTACTTGGGCTGCATTGTTAAGCGCCTGCTCGCCGTTGGCGCAGAGTAGATTATTCTCAAAGCCGATACGCGCATCGCCACCCAGCTCTACAGCACGACTTAAACACTCTAGCTCTCTTATACCGAAAGCGCAGACTGCCCAGTTCACATCTAACTTATCCACGTGCTCCAGAAAGGGATCTAAGTCCTTGGGGTCAGATTGCTGCCCCTGAGAGTAGCGCCCTAATACAAAGAGAAGATGGTGAGCCGTCCTCGGCAACGCCCGTAAATCCAACAACTCTCTATAGAATAGTAGATCTTCAGCCGAATAGAGGATGTATTGCGCTAAAATTCCACGATCCGCAACCCAATGGAAGAAATCAGCGGCCTCGGCAACGGCATCTCTGCAGGGAAAAAGCTCGCGCAGACCAAATGAGGCGGCCTCCGGGGCTAGGGTCCTAATAAGCCGCATCTGCTGAGCTGGCTGGTAGATCCCCACTGCCTCGGTCGTCATCTGTACGACCAGGCTATCACCAACCGCATCTTTCACTGCATCGTAGGTGCGGCGATTGTCTTCAATTTCCAGCGAGTGCAGACCCTCGGCTGTGCGTGCATGCATGTGAATCATAGCTGCACCGGCTTCGGCACACTCAACAGCTGTCTGTGCCAACTCTGCCGGTGTGATTGGCAGAGCAGGGTGATCAGTTTTCATACGTCGCGCACCGTTAGGTGCGACGATGACCATCGGCTTCTGCCGCTCAAGATGCATTAGCGAACTCCGTTGCAACTTTGGCTGTCTCGCGGTCGATAGCGCCGGCAAGCTTATCCACCAGCTCATCTAACTGCGCTGATTCAATAATGTAGGGCGGCGCTAACAAAATGTGGTGCCCCAGCTTGCCATCGATGGTGCCGGACATGGGGTAGCACATTAGTCCCTGCTCCATCGCCGCCCGTTTGATGCGGCTATCGAGCTTACTGGAAGGGTCGAATGGCTTTTTACTGGCACGATCGTTTACTAGCTCAACACCGATAAACAAACCACGACCACGAATATCGCCCACGAATGGGTGGTGCCCTAAACGTTGGTGGAGTCGCTGCATTAGTTTCTCACCGGTTGGCTTAACACGTGCGAGTACACCCTCGTTCTCAAGCGCGTTCATCACTGCCAGCGATCCTGCCATCGCTGTTGTATGAGCAAGGTAGGTGTGACCGTGCTGGAAAAAGCCCGATCCACCAGAGATCGCTTCGTGGATCTCCTGTGTTAGCAACATCGCTCCAATTGGCTGATAGCCTGCACCAAGGCCTTTGGCGATTGCAACGATATCGGCTTCTACCTCATCCTGTTCATGAGCGAAGAAGGTACCCGTACGCCCACTACCACACATCACTTCATCGAGAATCAAAAGTACACCGTAGGTGTCGCAGATCTCCCGGATTCGCTTGAAATAACTTTTTACCGCGGGCACTGCGCCAGCTGTTGCACCCACAACGGGTTCAGCGATAAAAGCGATAACGCTATCGGGGCCAAGCTCCAACAGTTTCTCTTCGAGCTGGTTAGCGACACGTTGGCCGTATTCGTATTCTGTTTCGCCCGGGCGTTGATCGCGATAGGCGTAACAGGGGTCTATGTGGTGTGCATCAATTAACAGCGGTGCGAACGGAGCCCGGCGCCAAGCATTACCGCCTACAGCCAAGGCTCCAAGCGTATTGCCATGGTAACTCTGGCGGCGGGCGATAAAGTGTTTACGTTGATCTTCACCGCGCTCTACAAAGTACTGACGTGCAATTTTAAGCGCAGACTCCATCGCTTCCGAGCCGCCACTGACAAAATAGACCTTATCAAGCTTGCCTGGCGCACGCTGAATCAGCCGGTCAGCTAAAGCCTCTGCGGGTTCAGAGGTAAAAAAGGAGGTGTGTGCATAGGCGACCTGGTCGATCTGGGCATGTAGAGCTCTGCGCACACCCTCATGGCTGTGACCAAGACAAGAGACCGCGGCACCGCCACTTGCATCGAGGTAAGCTTTGCCGTTGGTATCATAAAGATATACACCCTCACCGCGTGCTACGGTTGGCAATGGGTTGTGACAATGACGATGAAGTACGTGGCTCATAGTGCCCTCTCAAAATGTAAGGGGGCTAGGATATTGACACTTCACGAATGTCGGCAAACGATATAATCTCAGAAGGCATGACAAAAACTCATATCCTGAGGGGTCCAAACCGTGCCAGGAACCTTGCCGCCACTTAAAGCACTGCACATCTTCGAAGTTGCCGCACGCAGCCTAAGTTTTTCGCGTGCCGCTCAGGAGCTGTTTGTGACTCAGGGCGCCGTCAGCAAGCAGATTAAGTTGTTGGAGGATTTTCTTGGTAAGCCGCTGTTTGAGCGAACGGCGACGGGGCTAGTGTTGACGGAGGCAGGTCGTGAGTATCTGCCCGGGGTGAGTGAGTCGCTGGAGACTATTCGCAAGGTAACAGCCAAGGTGCAACAGTCGCAGCAGGAGCGCAACACGTTGGTCCTTAACTTGATCCCTTCGTTTAGCAGCCTTTGGCTCATTCCTCGCCTCGCTGATATGCATCATCAGATACCCTCGCTCAGTCTGACGCAGGTTGCCGGAGACGGGCCTTATCGTTTTGATGAGAACAGTGCAGATATGGCGATTCGATGCCTACCGCTATCACGTTCAATCGATAATGCAGAGCTGCTAGTCCGGGAGACGTTGGTACCTGTTATCCATCCTCAAAGGTTGCAACGCCACCCAATTCACCAGCCGGATGACCTATTTGATCATCCATTTTTGATGCACATTACCAGGCCGCAGCTTTGGGGCAGTTTCATTCAGAAGTTAGAGCTACAGAGTGAGCGAACGCCCGAGTATCGTCATGGTCTGGAGCACTTTTATATGCTTTTGGAGGCGGCTCATCAACAGCAGGGGATAGCTTTAATCCCTGACTTTATGGCGCAGGATGTTTTGGCCCGTGGCGAGTTGGTGTCTCCGCTGGATCTCCGATTCTCCAGCGGTTACGGCTACTACTTCCTAACTCCGGCGTTCCAAACTCAGCCGCAGTTAGTGGAAGATTTCAAAGTTTGGCTGAAACGACAGTTATTAGCAGGGTTGTAGATTAGCGAACCCCACGACTAGCCACTTCATCCCTTCGTAGTCGAAGTTAACCTGTACCCGCGCTTTTTGCCCCGAGCCCTCAAAGTTGATGACCATCCCTTCACCAAATTTCGGGTGCATAACGCGCTGACCCAGACTCAGCTGAGTATCGGGTACATCGTTGCCGCTGCGGTAGTCACCAAAGCCAGAGGGTGCTGATTCAGTCATTGGCCGGCGAACAGAGGCGTTAAGCCTGACCTCTTCGACCAACTCCACAGGGATTTCTGAGATAAAGCGCGAGGGTCGGTTGTAGTTGGTCTGGCCGTGTAACTGCCGGCACTCCGCGTAGGTGATGAAGAGCTTCTGCATTGCGCGGGTGAGGCCGACATAGCAGAGGCGGCGCTCCTCCTCGAGCCGACCGGGCTCCTCCGCAGACATGCTGTGAGGGAATAGACCCTCCTCCATTCCTGCAAGGAATACAAGTGGGAACTCAAGCCCCTTTGCTGAGTGCAGTGTCATCAGCTGTACCGAATCGGTGTATTGGTCAGCTTGTGCATCGCCGGCATCGAGTGCGGCTTGATCAAGGAAGGCAGCCAATACGGTGGTCTGCTCCTCGCTCTCCATATTCTCCCAGTTCTGCTCGAACTGTCGGGCAGCGGTGACCAGCTCCTCAAGGTTCTCTATACGCGACTGCGCCTTTTCGCCTTTCTCCTTTTCATGGTGTGCAATGAGTCCAGAGTAGCGAATCACATGCTGGGTCTGCTCATGTAAGGCAGCGTGCTCGGTATCCTCTGCCAGCTGGTTTACGAGGTCGAGAAAAGCTTGCAGCGCGTTGCTGGCGCGGCCAGGCAGCTTCTTGTGTTCAACAATCTCATTCGCGGCTCGCCACATGGAAACCGACTCATTACGCGCATATTCGCGCACCTCTTCAATAGTGCGGGTACCTATGCCACGGGTGGGTACATTGATGACACGCTCCATGGCGGTGTCATCATCGCGACTAGCGATTAGGCGCAAGTAAGCGAGAGCGTTTTTGATCTCCAAGCGGTCGTAGAAGCGCTGGCCACCATAGATGCGGTACGGCATGCCCGCGCGAATAAGCATCTCCTCGAGCACACGCGACTGGGCGTTGGAGCGATATAGAATTGCGCTCTCGTCGCGGCGGTTCCCCTCGTCGACCCACTTGGCGATCTGATCTACGATAAAGCGGGCTTCATCCTGCTCATTGAACGCGGAGTAGAGGCTGATGGCCTCACCTTCATTACCCTGTGTCCAGAGCGTTTTACCCAGGCGCCCTTGGTTATTACTAATGACGGCGTTTGCTGCATCCAAAATCGTTCCAGTAGAGCGGTAGTTCTGCTCCAATCTGATGGTGCGCAGGCCGGGGAAGTGGCTTGGTAGATTCTGAATATTCTCAATTCGGGCACCGCGCCAGCCGTAGATGGATTGGTCGTCATCACCGACCGCCATCAATTTCTGCTCGCCCTCACAGAGTAGACGTAGCCAAGCGTACTGAATTGAGTTGGTATCCTGGAACTCGTCCACTAAGACATAACGAAAGCGCTCTCGGTAGTGCTTGAGCAAATTGGGCGCGCGATCCCGTAGGAGTTCTAGGCAGCGCAGTAGCAGCTCGCCAAAATCGATCATGCCGCCGCGATCACATGCCTGTTCGTAGGCTTCATAAACCTTTATCAGGGTGTCCTGCACCAAGTCACCCGTGCGCTGCAGATGTTTGGCGCGTAGCCCCTCATCTTTTTGCGCATTGATGTACCACTGCATCTGCTTGGGAGGCCAGCGTTGGTCGTCGAGCGCCATCTCTTTGCAGATGCGTTTAATCAGCCGGAGCTGATCATCGCTGTCCATAATCTGGAAATTTTCCCGCAGCCCCGCGTCTTGCCAGTGTGCGCGTAGCAGGCGGTGCGCGAGACCGTGGAAGGTGCCTACCCACATACCGTGCACGTTGACGTTGAGCAGTGATTCAATACGTCCACGCATCTCACGCGCAGCTTTATTGGTAAAGGTTACCGCCAAGATAGAGTAGGGGGAGAGCTGTTCGGCCTCGATTAGCCAGGCGATACGGTGTACTAGTACACGTGTTTTGCCTGATCCAGCACCTGCCAGTACAAGCAGGTTTGAAATATCTGCTGACACTGCATCGCGTTGTGCATCGTTTAGGTCATCAATGATGTGCGTTACATCCATGGGGCCGAACGTCCATAATTACCTGAATGGGCGTACAGTATAACCGATCACTCGAAAGAGGTAACCGCCCACTTAATGCTTGTATTTGCTAGGTGAGTTTCAGACACTTGAAGCATTAGCGATGTTTGGCAGGTTCTAAAGGTATGAAATCACATCCGCCAGAGGTAGGGATACGAGTCGGAAGTTCAACCGTCAGTATTAGACGCAGTTTGGCATCCGACTCCTCGGCTCGCCTAGAACGCTACGCCAAACAGCCGGAGCTCGGTCCCCGACTTCTCTTCTTTAGCGGTGGTAGCGCTTTTAACGCAGCCTCGGTCTATTTAAAACGCTTTACGTACAACTCCATTCATTTGGTTACACCCTTTGACTCGGGCGGCAGTTCTGCCAAGTTACGAGATGCGTTTGGCATGCCCGCGGTTGGAGATATGCGCTCGCGCATGATCGCCCTCGCGGATACCTCGCTATTGGGGCATCCGGAGGTGGTCAGCCTGTTTAGTTTCCGTCTGCCTAGCGGGAAAGATGAAGCAGGCAGCGCTTCCCTGAGAGCGCAGGTCGAGCAGCTCGCCCGTGGCGAGGGCGAGCTCATGCGCAAGATTCCAGAGCCCATGGCGGCACTTATCGCTGAATACCTAGCGGAGTTTTTGCGCAGGGCGCCCAATGAGTTCCCCTATGAAGGCGCCAGTATCGGCAACCTCATACTGACGGGTGGCTATTTGAAGCAAGAGCGAGCGCTTGACCCTATCGCCTTTCTCTTCTCTCAGCTGGTGAGTGTGCGCGGTATCGTTAGAACGATAACCAGCGATAATCTGCAGTTGTGCGCAACGACAGTCTCCGGGCGTAAGATTGTTGGTCAACATCTCATCACAGGTAAGGAGGCTGAACCTATCGGAGAAGCTATCCGGGATATTGCGCTGGTAACCCAAACGGGGGCCGCCGCTGTATCGAAGATAGGCGCTTCGCGCCGAGATCAGATTTTGTCTGCTGAACTGATCGTTTTTCCGCCGGGAAGTTTTTTCAGTAGTCTGATCGCTAATCTACTTCCTGAAGGGGTCTCTGCAGCCATCCAAGAGAGCGCCGCGCCACGGATATTCATCCCCAACCTGGGATTTGATCCCGAGTTGCAGGGGATTAGTCTGCGCCAACAAGTTGAGATACTCGAACTGCGAATCAACGCAGAAGCGAGCGACTCAGCCTGGGCTCGTGGCTTAGATATCGTGCTGACTGACTCGACACTCCATCCAGAGGTTGATACTGGCTTTGCTACTTGGCTGCAGGCGCGAGGAATCCAGCTGCTAGATAAAGATCTGAGCAGCTGGAGAGATGACGGTCTCTATGACGAGCTTAAACTGGTTGAGGCTCTACTGGCGCTAACCTAGCTCGACCGGTAGTTGGCTAGGGGTCTCTATACGGTGCTGTAAGATCTGCTTGTACTCGTCTGGGTTCAAGAGTGTTTTGCCTGAAGCTTTGCCCTGCTGTGCTTCAATCCAAGGCTCAAGGCGCGATAACCAGAAGCGCATCGCGGCAGTGCGCGTGAGTTGAGCCCAAGCGTCCCTCTCTGCCGGAGTGAAAGGACGCACCTCTGCATAAGCTCTTAACAGTGCTTGCTCCTTTGCTGGATCTATCTTGAGATCAGCATCAATACACCAGTCGTTGGCAACAATTGCCAAGTCGAACAGCAGATACGCGGTGGCAGCGTTGTAGATATCCAGAACTGCCGTTAGCTGGTTATCGTCAAATAGCGCATTATCGTGGAACAGGTCACCATGAATGATGCCCATCGGTAGTTTAGTGCTCTCTCGAAGCTTATCGAACGCTTCAACCTCAGATCTCAAGAGCTGCGCATCTTCCGCAGGTATCTGACTCGCTAGACGGCCAGACTCGCGGCGCCACCAGAAGACACCGCGATGAGCCTGGCGCTTCATGTAGAACTCACTACCTGCCGCATGATAGCGAGCGAGCATCGCACCGATTTGAGCGCAGTGGTTGGGTGTTAACTCTTTACGTTTAATATGGTCGCCGCTGTAGCAAGGCTGAATGATCGCAGATTTTCCGCACAGCTGCTTCAGGGAGATACCGTTGGCGTCGCTGATAGCGTAGGAGACAGGAACGCCCCGCTCAGCCAGCCAGCTACCAAGCTCCACGAAAAAAGGCACCTCTTCGGCGGCAATCTCTTCGAACAGCGTCAACACATAACGTGTGGTCTGCCCCGCTTTCTCTATGTCGACGAAGTAGTTGGTGTTTTCAATGCCGCCAGATATCCCGTGCAGGGCAGTGGCTCGCCCAAGGTCGAAGTCGCTCAGCAGGTTGTTCATCTGCTGCAGACTTACTTCAGTATAAACCGCCATATTTTACCAAGATCTCATGCTGGGCAGACGCACTTCACTAGCGACTAGCGGTGGTCTGCCTCTCTCTATTTGTCTATGATGGTGCGTCAAATCTAAGTTCACTACAACAAGTATCTTCACATGGCTGATAGCAGTAACGCACCCGTTGTCCTCGTTGATGGCTCCTCCTACCTCTACCGTGCATTTTTCGCTTCCCAGCAGGCGGACTTGCGAACTAAAGATGGTCGCCCCACTGGCGCTATTCGTTTGGTGACATCGATGATGCGGAGCCTGCTCAAGGCCTACCCTAATTCACCGATTGCGGTGATTTTTGATGCGAAGGGAAAAACCTTTCGAGATGAAATCTACTCCGAATACAAAGCTCAGCGCCCACCCATGCCCGATGATCTGCGCTCCCAGGTTGAGCCTATCCACGCCATCATTAAAGCGATGGGTATACCGCTGTTCGTTGAAGAGGGTGTTGAGGCTGACGATGTTATCGGCACTTTGGCCCGCCAAGCTGAAGCGGCAGATCGTGAGGTGATCATCTCCACCGGCGACAAAGATATGGCGCAGCTGGTCGATGAGCGCGTAACCCTTATCAACACCATGAACGATACAACCCTGGACCCCGTGGCCGTGGTGGAAAAGTTTGGTGTGGGGCCCGAGCTCATTATCGACTTCTTGGCGCTCATGGGTGACAAGGTAGATAACATTCCGGGCGTACCTGGGGTGGGCGAAAAAACGGCACTGGCACTGTTGCAGGGTATCGGCAGTATTGCCGACCTCTACCAGAATCTCGACAAGATCGCGGATCTCGGTTTTCGCGGCTCCAAAACCATGGCAGCAAAACTTGAAGAGCATCGAGAGATGGCGGAACTCTCCTACCTGTTGGCGACCATCAAGACAGATGTAGCACTCAGTATTGATCTCGGCGATATCTGCCGCCCAGCGCCCCAGCCTGAAGTGCTGGCCGAACTTTTTCGTGAGTATGAGTTTCGTACCTGGGTTGCGGAGCTCGAGCAGCAGGGCGAGCAGAGTGTATCGATTGCTAAACCTGTGCAGCCCGCTATTGAGCGTCACTACGAGACCCTGCTTGAGAGAGCTCAACTTGAGGCGTGGATAGAGAAGCTAACTAGCGCCGGATGTTTTGCGGTGGATACCGAAACTACTAGTCTCAATTATATGGAGGCGCAGTTAGTGGGTGTCTCATTTTGCTGCGAAGCGGGTAAAGCTGCGTATCTGCCCTTAGCACATGATTATGTTGGCGCTCCCGAGCAGGTCGATTTTGACTGGGCATTGGCTCAGCTTAAGCCGCTTCTTGAAAGCAGAGAGATCCTCAAAGTAGGGCAGCACCTCAAATACGATATGAATGTGTTAGCGCGCTACAATATCAATCTGCAAGGCATCGCCAGTGACACGATGTTGCAATCCTATGTGCTCAACTCCACCGCGACGCGCCACGATATGGATAGCCTCGCGAGCTACTACCTTGATGAGAGTACGACAAAATTTGAGGAGCTAGCGGGTAAGGGTAAGAAGCAACTGACTTTTAATCAGATTGAGATTGAGCCAGCTAGTGCTTATGCCGCCGAGGATGCCGATATTACCTGGCGTCTCTATGAGACCCTCTCGAGCTCACTCGGTGAGCTGCCGGAGCTTAAAAGTCTACTGAGTGAAATTGAGGTGCCGCTGGTTCCCGTACTCTCGCGAATCGAGCGCAATGGTGCGCTTATAGATCCAAGCATGCTGGCGCAGCAGAGCGTAGAGATTGAGGCGCGACTTAAAGAGCTGGAGCAGGAGGCCTACGAGGTTGCGGGTAAGCCTTTTAACCTGAGCTCACCCAAGCAACTGCAGGTTATTCTGTTTGAGGAGCAGGGTATTCCGGTAATCAAAAAGACGCCCAAAGGTGCGCCATCAACAGCCGAAGAGGTGCTGCAGGAGCTAGCGCTAGAGTATCCCCTGCCCAAGCTTATTATTGAGCATCGTGGCTTGTCCAAGTTGAAGTCTACTTACACTGACAAGCTACCCACCATGATCGATCCGGGTACAAAACGACTACA
>JABXHP010000231.1 GCA_013373575.1 Oceanospirillaceae bacterium
GAGTAGGCCCACCAAGAGATGAAAAATGGCAACCTCGCGAACCGCCCCACCTGTGTTAGCAGCAGAATCACAAGAAAAAGCGCGGTGTAGTAGAGAACATGCGCTACGGCATCGAAGGCACCTGCGCTAAGCCGTTGATAGGCGATGAAGCCAACGGCGGGCGGCGCTATGAGAATAAATAGTGTCGGCAGTAGATTCTTCGGCAAAGGGTCATGGTAGAGGACACGGTTGAATACCAAAACTTTAAGCACAATCCAGTAGATCAGACCAATCGAGAAGAAGAACCATCCAAGCTCCGTAAACCCAAGTGCGACCGCTTCAATCGGCGCAATAATATTTCCCACAATCGGGATGAACCAAGCGGGTGTTGTGTGGTTAATCTGAGTCTTAGAGTGATGGATCCACTGATTCATCAAAAAGAGGGTCAGCAAAAGCTGCAGTAGCGCACCAACGCTCCAGAGTACCAGGGACAACTGCGGTAGATGCTGGTGTAGAGCCGTAGCGACCAGCATTAAGCCGATAGAGAAAGCAGGGAAGAAACTGATCTTAATAGGGTGGTAGAACTCCTGACACACCTCCTCGCGAAAACGCAGAAATTTAATCGCATAGCTACTTCCAAGAAGAATCATCAATCCTAGTGTCAGCGCCAACAGCACCTCGCTGATAATCAGTGGCAGGCCAAAGACCTCAGCCCCCTTCTCCCACACAAGAGTCAAGCCCGCGCTGCCCATCAGGGTAGTGAATAGAGCAACAGGGAGATGGCGGATACGCGACATAAGAGTTCCTTGTATATAAGACAGCACGAATATATGTTGCTATGCTGTAAAACTCAACCTAGCATCTAATTGGATTCCTCTGTGTGGGATCCCAAAGTTGGAGATAATCCGTGAAGACAGCACAAGATCTAGTTGCAGCCGCAAAGCAGAAGATTCATGAAGTGAGCTTGGAAGATGCACCCCAAGCGATTCAAGCCGCAAGCCTGCTAATTGACGTACGCGAACCTGCGGAGTTCCAGCAGGGGCATCTCGCAGGGGCCATCAATATCCCGCGTGGTATGCTCGAGTTTAGAATGGGCGGCTCGCCAGAGTTTGAAGCGCGCGATCAGACCATCGTTCTCTACTGCAAAACCAGCGGTCGTTCGGCACTGAGCGCGGCCTCATTGCAAGAGATGGGCTACATAAACATAAGCTCTATTAACGGTGGTTACGATGCCTGGGTCGCAGCGGGCAACCCTATCGTTACTCCGGATATGCCGGAATTCGGGTAATCTAATGCTGAGTTACGCAAGCGCTCGGTCTTACAACTAAGCATTTCAGGAGCCATCTATGCTGCGCAACACTGATGTGCTTTTTATCTCACACGGCGGCGGCCCTCGGCCGCTGTTTGCCGACCCAAATCACCAAGAGCTTGTCGATGCTCTGCAGCGCTACAGTACCGAACTGAAGCGTCCCGATGCGATTCTTGTTCTCAGTGCGCACTGGGAGGAGAGCGAATCGCTCAAAGTAAGCGCCTCTGCGCAGCCAAACCTCTACTACGACTACTACAACTTCCCACCCGAGGCGTACGAGATTGAGTACCTCTGCCCTGGCGCTCCTGAACTCGCCGTTAAGATCCAACAGGCCTTGGAAGCGCGGGGTTTGTCCACCGAGTTAGAGACTGAACGCGGCTTAGACCACGGTGTCTTTGTGCCTGTGAAGTTGCTCTACCCAGAGGCAGAGATACCGGTGCTGCAGCTCTCTATGCAGAGCTCGTTGGATGCCGACCGGCATCTGGCAATTGGCGAAGCACTTAGAGATCTAGACGTTGAAAACCTACTAATTATTGGTTCAGGCTTCACCTTTCACAACATGCGCTTATTCTATGCGCCGCCTAGCGCTGAGATCGATGCGGCCAATAGTGCTTTCGAGGATTGGCTCGAAGAGACTCTCTACGCCACCGATTTAGATTACCCTGCGCTGCGCACGGCCTTGGTTAATTGGGAGAGCGCACCCTATGCCCGTTTTTGTCAGCCGCGCGAGGACCACCTAATTCCCCTACTGATGTGTGCCGGCATTGCGGGAGGTCGAGCCCAAGGCTACCAGCGAATTGTTGTCTTCAAAAAAGCGTGCAGCCTATTTCGTTGGACGCTCTAACAGAAACAGAGCTTTCCAGTACCCTTGCCAAGTTGCCGATTGCAGCCGGGCGGATCAGTATCAGGGCCATCCGCAACTTAAGCGTGACTTAGATCTGAGCTAATACCCTAACCTGCGATACCCGCTGTTTTTGGCTCTGGATGTTGAGCGGCTATCAGCGATGTAACGAAATCTTTGGGCGTAGATCAAAAAGTACTTTGCAATCTCATCTTTTGCCTCTATATTTATTTGACTAGTCAAACATATAGAAACCATAAATAGAGAGTAAATGGAGGATAAAATGAACAGCAAAATGGAAACCACGGAGCTTTTAATCAAGCTGATCGACCTCAGTAGCAACATCAACCGACAGCTGGCGGGGCCGCTCTCAATGCACGGCATCGGCCTCACAGAATATCTAGTGCTCAGGCATCTGCAACAATCTGAGGAGCAGCGCATGCGCCGGGTGGACCTAGCAGCTCGAGTGGGGCTGACCCCCTCCGGAATTACTCGATTACTGAATCCGATGGAGAAGATGGGACTCGTTCAAAAGCAGGCCAATCCGCGTGACGCACGCGTCAGCTTGGTAGAACTTACCTCTGCAGGTGAGCAAATTTTCCAAGATGCGAGCCAAGGGTTTAATCAGAGCGCAGAGCAACTCTTGAAACGCTTTAACTTTGAGGACCAACAGGAACTTACGCGCCTACTTGGGCTCATTCTCTAGGGAGCGCCGGCGTGAGGATGCAAAGTAGCGGCTCTCCTCAACCGGCTCGAGCCGCTCACCGAATCTATGCTGCGCCAGACGCTCAAACCAGAGGATAAGTAGAATAAGCAGGTAATGCATTAACGAGAGGGTCCAGATTTGAAACCAAACCAGACCTTTGCGGTCTGCCTGATACTCGAGAAACACGGCTAAATCTGCATAAACCGGCAGTTCACCGAGGAGCTGTAGCGATATATAACCCGGACTCAACGCTAAAAGTTGGGCGATAGGCCAGAGGTCCGAGACGGTGAATCGTCCATTAGCGTCCATATCCGGATTGGCGAGGATATCGATTAGGCTGATACCGAGAAGATAGGCGAACGAGGCGAACCAGAGCCAGATCGCAAGCCGCTGCAACCAGCGTTGCGCATAGCGTCCAAAGATTAGCATCAGCAACCAAACGAGGATCCAGACCCCAGCCGCCCCTGCGCCAATCTCGCTCCAAGCTCGGCCAAAGCCCAGCGCCACTCCAGCCTCAAGTGCCAGAAAGGCCAATCCCCAGAATAGGTAGAAAGCGACGCCGGTGCGGGCGAGCAGTTGATCAAAGGTGGGCAGTTTCATATCCAGTCCTAATCGCGCTGTTCTGAGAGCTTAGCCTAGCCAACCTACCCAGTGCTACTGAGTTCTACCGACTTCTACTGACTTCTACTGAGCTGAATCAGAATGGAGGCAAACACCGCAAGCAACCCGAGCCAGCCAATTAGGGCGAAGGCTTCTCCCAAAAAAGAGATCGCCAAGAGTACCGCGACAACAGGTTCTAGCAGAGTGATGAGCGTTGCGCTGCTAACACTGACGCTACGCAGGCCATAGGAGAAGGCGATATATCCAAGAAACATCGGCACCAGGGCCATGTAGATCACCACAGCGGCGTTAGTAAAAGAGGCAAATAGGTTCTCACCCGTGAGTGCGAGTGACGGCAGCAACACCAGACTGGCAAGTATAAAGAGCGCCGCCATGGAGGCACCCGACTCAATTCCTGACTCGATATGGCGCTTCACCACCCAGGTGTAAGCGGAGTAAGTGAGGCCTGCTACTAGTCCAAGTAGGACCCCAATAAGCATAGCGCTACCACCTGCCTCAGCAACGGGAGTTACCTTCCCTAGATAGAGCATCACGATACCGCTGACACCGATAAGAAAGCTCAGCGTCCAGCGCAAGGTGATGGGCTTGGCATCAAGCAGACGTTCCAGCAGCGCGGCAAACAGCGGCGCACTGGCGATAGAGACGACGGTGCCTATCGCTACCCCGGCGAGGTGCATAGAGCTATAAAACGCCAGGGGGTAAAGAACGACTGACGCTGCACCGCCAATCAGCAATGCGGGCTTGGCTCTGAGAGACTTAGCATGACTTGCCAGCGCACGCGCCGAGCGCAAGCCTAATAGCAGCGCCGCCACACCCATAGCAAAAGCGCCGATGGCTAGCGGACTCAGCGCTTGGGCAAAACTCGCTGCGGTCCCGGTGGTTCCCCAGAGAAAACTGGCAAGAACAACGGCAAAAATGCCCTTCAACTTAGCGTACTCTCAGCCAGTTAATCCCTAACTTGAGGTAGCGCAGCAGGATATCGAAGGGGGTCTCATCACCAAACCACTTGGGGTTTCGAACCAGCAACAGCCCCATCATAACAATCCAGAAGAGCGTATATTTAATGAGCCAGCTGGAGTTCTCCTCAAACGCCTCTTGCGTGCTGTCGGCACCTAAGAGAAGCATAAAAGGGATGACGATGGCGAGAAAAGAGATCAACGATACTGCCAGACGGATCTTCCTGTTCTTCTTCACCACGAACTCCTAAACATCTATTAATTTGTGGCGGTACAGTGCAAGAATCACCGACTCGGGTCAAGTTTATTCAGGCTTCATATTAACGGCTCGCTAGGTAGGCTCCAGCCGCAACCATAATCGACCCAGCGCTACGGTTGAGGCGTTTGACCGCCAACTCTGACTGAAAAAACTTTCGTGCCTTGGCCGCAAACAGAGCGATAGCCATTAGCCCCAGCATTAATGCAATAACGGTAAGCAGTGCAGCGAGTGCAATATCTTGACCACTCAGCCTAGTGAGGTCCATAAAGGTGGGAA
>JABXHP010000210.1 GCA_013373575.1 Oceanospirillaceae bacterium
AATGGCACCTGAGACACGTGATATTGCCGATTCGGCGAGCCTGCCTCTAATGCATGAGCTATTTGCTCAGTTCGGCATCAAAATTACGCAGACACCACTTAATCTCTCTATTTTTGTTGCGCTGCTGGCCTCTTTTCTAGTTTGGGTGCTGATTTGGCGGACACGTTGGGGCTACGCGATCCGGATGATTGGCCACAACGAGTCAGCTGCAGTCTATTCGGGCATTAACCCTAAGAAGATGGTTGTTGTCGCTATGGCGATCTCCGGATCTTTGGCGGGACTAGTGGCGATTAACGAGGTGATGGGAGCCCAGGGGCGTATCGTTCTAGATTTTGTTGCTGGATCTGGCTTTACTGGAATTGCGGTAGCGCTCATGGGGCGTAACCACCCTGTGGGCATCATACTGGCTAGTCTGCTGTTCGGCGCACTGTTCCAAGGTGGAGCGGAGTTGGCGTTTGAGTTCTCCTCTATAACGCGTGATCTGGTTGTCGTGATTCAAGGCTTGGTGATTCTCTTCTGTGGTGCTCTAGCCTATATGATGCGAGCGCCGCTTGAACGGTTGTTTGGATTGCTGACTAAGTCAGGGGAGACGAATTGATGGATATTTGGCTCCAACTGGTTTCGGCACTGGACTCCACACTGCGTCTGGCAACTCCGTTAATTCTCTGCGCGATGGCTGGCCTCTTCTCCGAACGCTCGGGTATCGTGGATATTGGTCTAGAAGGGAAGATGCTGGCTGGCGCTTTCGCTGCCGCTGCCACTACCGCAGTAACAGGCTCTGTATGGCTAGGGCTAATTGCAGCGATGGGGGTGGCGATCTGCATGGCGCTGCTGCACGGTTTTGCCTGTATTACCCACCGCGGCGATCAGGTTGTCTCTGGCTTGGCTATCAACATTCTAGCCGCGGGCCTCTCTGTGGTTTTGGGTATCGCTTGGTTCCATCGTGGAGGCCAAACCCCCTCACTCTCGGGCGATCAACGCTTTAGCCCCTTGGAACTGCCTTTTGCTGAAATGATCGCCGACGTACCGTTTTTGGGGCAGGTCTACGCCGGTCTTATCAGTGGGCACAACCTGCTGGTGTATCTCGCTTTCTTAGCCGTTCCTTTGACATACCTGATGGTCTACAAAACCCGCTTCGGTTTGCGTCTGCGAGCTGTTGGTGAAAACCCCCAGGCAGTCGATACCGCTGGTATCTCTGTCGCCTGGCTCAGATACCGCGCAGTTATTATGGCAGGGCTATTTTGCGGTCTTGCGGGAGCCTACCTATCAATCGCACTGGGAGCAGGCTTTGTACGTGATATGTCTGCAGGGAAGGGGTATATCGCCCTAGCTGCCCTTATTTTCGGTAAGTGGCGGCCAGTTCCAGCGATGTTTGCCTGTCTGTTGTTTGGTTTCCTAGAAGCGCTGGCGACTCGATTGCAGGGCGTCGATCTACCTTTAGTTGGTCAGATCGAAGTGCAGTTCATGCAGGCGCTGCCGTATCTCCTCACAGTAATACTCTTGGCCGGTTTTATCGGTCGAGCCGTTGCACCCAAGGCGATTGGTGTACCCTACAGCAAAGACCGAGCCTAACAGCGGTGCGAACGGAGCGAATATGAGCGATAAAATGCAAAAAATGATTATAGATACCGACCCGGGTATCGACGATGCAATGGCGATATTTACCGCTATGGCACACCCGCAGATAGAGCTTCTGGGGCTGACAACCACCTACGGTAATGTCTCCGTTGACCAAGCGACCACCAATGCACTCAAGCTCGTAGAGATGGCGGGGTTGGATATACCCGTTGCCAAAGGCGTTGCTACGCCTTGGTTTAAACCGCTGGCCCCTTTTCCTGATTTTGTCCACGGAGCCGATGGATTCGGTAATCTGAACCTGAGTGCACCGCAAAGATCAGCAGTCTCGCAAAGCGCTGCGCAGTTTATTGTAGAGCAAGTAAACAAGCATCCCGGTGAGATCTCTTTGGTCGCGATTGGACCGCTGGGTAACCTCGCCACCGCTCTGCATTTGGATCCAGAGCTGCCAAACAAAGTGAAGCAGGTTGTTATTATGGGCGGCGTCATCGCTGCAGATGGCAACGTATCTCCAGTTGCAGAGGCAAACATCCTCTCCGACCCCCATGCAGCCGATCGGGTGTTCGCTGCTCCATGGAAGTTAGTGATGGTCGGTCTGGATGTCACTCATCAGATCCTGGTCCCTCGCGGGCTATTCGATGAGATCGCTGAACAGAATCTGCGAGTCGGACAGTTTATGCGTGACTCCGCCAAGTTCTATATCGACTTCTACTCTGAGGTCAGAGATATCGACGGTTGTTACGGCCACGATGTCTCAGCGGTTATCTATGTGGTGGAGCCAGAGTTGTTCGGCACCGTATCAGGCCCCGTCTGTGTGGCAACGGATGGTCCCGCAATTGGCCAAACCATCATGAGTCGGTACGGTATTCCGTACCCATTGACCGACTGGAACCATAGGCCCGCGCAGTACGCCTGCATGACGGTTGATGACCTGGGGGTTTTGAAAACTTTCCGTGAGGCGATGACCTCTTCGTTCTGGCGGTAAGTCTAGGTTCTAGCATAAAGCTCCGGCACCCGGTGTACCCTTCCTAGAGACGCCGTAAATCCTGCTGCGCGCTTGCTCCTGCGTCGCGCAGCATACCGTTCATCCATGAACATATCCATGGAGGCTTCGTGGCAGCATCCCTGCTGCCAAGACTCTTGGAAGGGTACATCGGGCACCGGAGCTTGAGCCTTCGCTTAGTCGGAGTCCTAGCCTCGCTGCCCGACCGATTTTCCATAGAGTCTTGCGCCCATGGACAGTTTCACGAGGCCTACAGGGATGTGTTTACGCAGACTCTCGAAAGGGGAAGTATGCGTGCCTCAGCACCCAGCCTCGCTGCCCTCTCTACCCTCTCTACCCTCTCTACCCTCTCTACCCTCTCTACCCTCCAGAGAGTCTTGATCGCATGGATGCGATCACGAAGACCACATGGAAGTGTTCACGGCGTCTCTCAGGAGGGTATGTAGGGTAGCGGGGCGGTCTGCGGCTTACGAAAAGTCGCTTTTGTTCTGTAAGTCACTATCAATAAAGGGAAATTTAGCAAATTCTTCGTCAATAAGATCCGAGTTAGAAAGCACCGCGTAACCGCGATCAGTTAATACGAACAAGCGCTCAGTTGTGGGCGAAGAGGAGAGCATTAGATGTGTACTGAGATCGGATGTGGTTACAAGAATTCAGATAAACCCTTGCCGCAGGCAACAGATAAGCAGCGTCGTATGTTCCTAAAGGGACTCGCCGCATTGCCGCTCGCTGTAGTCCTGGCTGACCCTAAATTGGCAGCTGCAGCAGGCCATAAAATGCCAACAGTAGAGGTAACCCTACCAGACGGCTCAACGGCGACTGCAGATATTGCGCTGCCAGCAACCACTGAGAAGGCACCCACAGTGCTGCTGATTCACGAGTGGTGGGGTTTGAACGATCAAATTCGTGCAGTAGCCAATGAGCTTGCCGAGCAGGGGTACATTGCGCTGGCAGTGGATCTGTATGGTGGTCAGTACGGCGGTACCCCACAAGAGGCAATGGCGTTGATGCGTGCGCTCGATCCTCAGCGCGCCACGAATACCCTGGTTGCTTGGGTAGACTGGCTGCGCAACCACGAGCTGTCAAACGGCAAAGTGGCAACACTTGGCTGGTGCTTTGGCGGCGGCTGGTCGCTGAACGCATCTTTGGCAACATCGGTTGATGCGACGGTTATCTATTATGGCAACGTAGCTAAAAGCGCAGAGGAGCTCTCGAGCTTGAACTCACCGGTACTTGGTCACTTCGGTACACTCGACAAGAATATCAATGAAGAGATGGTTGCTGGCTTTGAGGCGTCGCTCAAAGCCGCTGGCAAGTCCGACTACACACTGCACTGGTACGAAGCGGATCACGCCTTCGCTAACCCAAGCGGCGCGCGCTACGACGAGGCAGATGCTGCGTTGGCTTGGACACGAACCACCAAGTTCCTTGCCGACCATTTGAGTTAATTGCCAACTATTTGTTGATATAACCAAAGAGCCCGGCCGAGACGCCGGGCTTTTTGTTTTGGAGAGTTCGCGCTGATCCGCTTTTTAGATACAATAGGCGGATTGTCTATCGAGAATGCTAATGACTGACCAAAACGAACACGACGATCCAATCGAACTAGGAGAAGACGGTGCTAAGCGCCCTCGCGGTGTCTATCTTCTACCAAATTTATTTACCACTGGCGCGCTATTCTGCGGTTTTTATGCCGTGATCGCGGGCATGAATGGCAGTTTCGAAGCGGCCGCTATCGCTATCTTTGTTGCTATGGTGTTTGACGGCTTAGATGGTCGCGTTGCACGCATGACCAACACTCAAAGTAAGTTCGGGGCTGAATATGACTCGCTCTCGGATATGGTATCCTTCGGTGTGGCACCGGCATTGGTTGCTTTCACTTGGAGCCTCAATGAGGCCGGCAAGTGGGGTTGGTTAGCAGCATTCATCTACTGTGCCTGCGCGGCCTTGCGTCTAGCCCGCTTCAATACCCAGATCGGCTCGATGGATAAGCGCTTCTTTATGGGGCTTCCAAGTCCAGCCGCTGCGGCAACAGTAGCCGGACTTGTTTGGTGGGCAGATGTAGAGCAGTGGGATCCAAGCGGTGCCACCTGGTTGATTGCTCTCTATGTCGCAGTCATCGGCCTGTTAATGGTTAGCAACGTTCTCTACAACAGTGGCAAAGAGATAAACCTAAAGGGGCGGATCTCTTTCCCGAAAATGATTGCCTTGGTGTTAGTGGCGGGCTTTATATCGACCGATCCAGACCTGTGGCTCTGGCTTCTATTCTTGGGGTACACACTCTCCGGGCCTATTCTCTGGCTCAAGCGCAAAGCTGCCTAATCGCGGTTGCCCCCCCCCCGTGTCTACAGCTGCCGAGCAAACATGAAATAGAGGTTTGCTCGGTAGTTTCAAATCGCTCTTGAGTAATCTATTCGGGCAAAAAAGCTGTAAGGCATAGACAAATTAAACGACTAAGCTGTAAACCACAGAGTCGAGGTATCTATGCTTATCAGACAGACGAACAAAATCACTGAAAATGATGTCACTCCCCAAGAGGTCTACCTAAACCGTCGCTCTCTTATGAAGGGGCTGGTGGGGCTAGGTTTGGCGGGTGCTGCAACACCGGCGGCTGCTCTTTTAAGTCCTCAGGAGACGGATCTACCGCGCTACTCTGGCCCTGAATGGCTGCAACCCAAGCTTAAGGCGGCCAAAACAACGATCGTTGCTGCCGATGATGTCGCACCCTATGAGGCATGTATCACCCACAATAATTTCTACGAATTCGGTACCGGTAAAAGCGATCCGTTCGAGCGTGCACAAGGCTTTAATACGGACCCCTGGAAGGTTGAGGTAAGTGGTGAGGTGGAAAACCCGGGTGTCTACAATCTGGAGGATCTACTCGCTAAAGTGGATCTTGAAGAGCGCATCTACCGTCTGCGTTGTGTTGAGGCTTGGTCCATGGTGATTCCATGGATAGGCTTTGAATTGGGTAAACTACTCAAGCAGTTTAAT
>JABXHP010000144.1 GCA_013373575.1 Oceanospirillaceae bacterium
AAGGCTACATGAGCCTTTATGGACACAACCAGAGCCTACTTCGCCAGACTGGTGACTGGGTCGCGGCGGGCGATGGTATAGCGGTATCAGGGAGCAGTGGTGGATACGCCCAGCCCGCACTTTACTTCTCCATACGCCAGAAGGCGAAGAGTGTAGATCCTATTAAATGGCTTCAACGGCCCTAAGGCCAGAGAACGAGGTAGACCCATGCGAAAGTTCCGACCACTAATGCTCTCAGTTGCGCTAGCGGCGACGGCTGTTACACCATCGCTTCAGGCTGAGGAGAGTGCGCAGCTTCCACTGGAAGAGTTGCGAATGTTTGCTGAAGTTTTCGGCCGCATTAAGAGTTCATACGTCGAGCCCGTTTCTGACAGGCAACTACTTGAAGATGCTATTCGCGGAATGGTTGCTGGGCTGGACCCTCACTCATCTTATCTTGTCCCAGAAGACTTCAGTTCACTGCAAGAGCACACCTCAGGGCGTTTTGGTGGCCTCGGCATTGAAGTGGGCATGAAAGATGGAATGGTTCACGTTATCTCCCCAATAGACGATACACCCGCCTCGCGTGCAGGTCTGCAGGCTGGCGATTTGATTATCAAAATTGATGACGCACCCGTTCAGGGCATGGGGCTTGATGAGGCCGTTGACCTGTTACGCGGCGAGATTGGCACGAGTGTACGTCTGAGCATCCTGCGTGAGTCGAAAGAGGCGCCATTTGAGGTGGAGATTGAGCGCGCTGCCATCAAGTCCTCCAGTGTTAAGAGCCGTCTACTTGCTGATGGCTACGGCTACGTGCGTATCAGCCAGTTTCAAGCAAATACCGGCGAAGAGCTCGCTGAGGCGATCGCAAAAGTTAGCGAAAAAGAGCCGTTGAAGGGCCTCGTTCTTGACCTGCGTAATAACCCGGGCGGTGTTCTACAAGCTGCTGTTGATGTATCGGACGCCTTTCTCAACGAGGGGCAGATTGTCTACACAGAGGGGCGTCTCGATCGCTCGGAGCTCAGTTTTGATGCCCGCACTGAGACACAAGTTGATATGAGTACCCCATTAATTGTACTGATTAACGGTGGTTCTGCCTCTGCATCTGAGATCGTTGCAGGAGCCCTGCAGGATCAGAAGCGCGCGGTAATCATGGGTACGCAAAGTTTCGGTAAGGGGTCGGTGCAGACCATTCTGCCTTTGGCCGGCGATCGTGGTGTGAAGATTACAACAGCGCGCTACTTCACCCCCTCAGGCCGCTCTATTCAAGCGCAGGGCATAGTGCCTGACGTTGTGGTTGAGCGTCGTTCACTCAATGATGCGGATACACCCGCGGTAGAGCTGATTCGGGAGCGCGATCTGGCGGGGCACCTTGAGAATGGTGATGAGTCAAAGCCGGTTGCCGAGGAGCTTAACGCAGAGGATTTCCAGCTCTATCAGGCGTATACCCTCCTAAAAGCTCTAAGTATCGTCAGCAGCCGCTAGGGAAGAAGGGTCCTGCGGGACCCTTTTCAGACGCTATGCTTTTCGTCTATTTTGCCTCTGCCGCACACCACCCAGCCTGCGGTGTTCTGCAATATAGTGATTACAATCAGACTCCAGATGACTAAGGTCCATTCGTGGCTAAAGTCGTAGATAGCACCCACAATACTGGGTGTCAGGCTGGCACCGAGGTAGCCCAACCCCTGTACCATGGCTGAGAGCGAGGTTGCCTGGCGCATATCATGAGTCTTTAGCGCGAATAGCACGAGAGCAAGGCTAAGTGAGCTACCGCCATAAATGCCCAGTAGTGAGACCCAAACCTCGGCAAAGCGTTCAGGCATGAGCAACAAACCAAAGAGCCCAGCTAGACCTGTGATGAGGATCATTAGTACAAGAGGCCGCTGCGTCTCTAGCCGCCCCGCAGCAATGGGGATGATGAATGCGGCAGGCAGACCCACGAGTGCCAATAGTGAGGTGAGATTGCCGGCATAGATATCGCTATAACCGCTATCCATAAGCAGGCGTGGCAGCCAGGTCGCGAGCACATAGAAGACGGAGGATTGCAGCCCCATAAACGCCATTAGGGCCCAAGCACGTGGCAGACGCCAAGCGCTGGTGCTGGGTGTAGGCATGTTTTTTGGTGTGAACTTAACTCGCAGCATAGGTAGCCAAACCAGCGCAGCCAGCAGTGGCAGTAGCGCCCAGACAACCATAGGCGCTTGCCAGCTTCCGAAATAATCGCGCATAGGTACGGCGCTGAGAATACTGAGCGTTGCACCAAGCGTGAGAATGAGTGTGTATAGACCCGTGAGGGAGCCGCTCTGTCTGGGGAATAGCCCTTTAACTAGCCCGGGTATCAGCACGTTTAGAATCGCGACGCCTGTGCCCAACAGTAGCGTGCCGAATAGCATAACGGGAAAATTGATCACGAGCCGTAGTGCAGCACCGATGGCGATAACGATGATCGCTAGCAGCACCACTTGAAGCGGCTCTATGCGTCTTGCCAATGAAGGCACCAGCAGCGATATCAGACCAAAGCAGATGAGCGGCAGCGTCATCAGCATACCGAACGCTGACGCGCTTACGCCAAGGTCGGCACGCATATCGGCAACTAGAGGCCCAATTATCACGAGTCCACCGCGCAGGTTAGCGGCGGCAAGCATCAGCGCAAATATCGCCCCAAAGAACGCCCAGGGGCGTTTGTCGAAATGTCCTTGGTTCAAATTTAGACGCTCGTCGTACGGAATAGTCCGTGTGCTAAACGGGTCCACTGCTCCGGCCAGAACTCTGTCGGGCGGCGGCGAAATTCGCTGCGTACATACTGGCGAATGCGCCCTTCGGCGGTGGCGATAATCAGGTTTGCCGCTGAACCCACAGGGATCTCAGTGCGAGTGCCTTCGCGCATCTCAGACTCGCGTAGTACCTGCTTTATCTGGGTTTCGAGGCGCTCAAACAGTTGATTCACCTGAGTGCGTAGGCGCTCAGTCTCCCCCGCAAGAGCATCGCCACTGAGTATGCGAGCCATGCCGGGGTTCTTCTCCACAAACGCGAGCAGTAGAGTGATCATTTGCTCAACCTGCCGTGCGGCCCCCGCGTCGGATTGCACGATGAGCTTAACGCGGCTAAAGATGGTCTCTTCAATGAAGTCTATAAGCCCCTCAAACATGCGTGCCTTGCTTGGAAAGTGGCGATACAGCGCCGCTTCAGAGACACCCACCTCTTTGGCCAGCGCTGCCGTGGTGATGCGTTGACCGGGGTTGCTCTCGAGCATCCCCGCCAACGCCTGGAGTATCTGCTCGCGACGTGAAACTTTTATCTCGCTCATGCTCCAACCTTAAGACTCTTATTGGTGATCAGTGTGCCCACACCCTCATCGGTGAAGATCTCAAGCATGCAGGAGTGCTCTACACGTCCGTCGATGATGTGCGCAGAGGTAACGCCAGACTTAACGGCGCTCAGAGCACAGTCAATTTTAGGTAGCATGCCACCGTAGATCGTGCCGTCCTCAATCAGGTCATCAACCTGTTTTGGTGACAGACCAGTGAGTACTTTGCCCTCCTTATCAAGCAGGCCAGCAATGTTGGTCAGCAGTATCAGTTTCTCGGCCTGCAGTACCTCAGCAATTTTGCCGGCTACTAGGTCAGCGTTGATGTTGTAGGAAGCACCATCTTCACCAACACCGATTGGTGCGACAACGGGGATAAAGTCAGACTCCACCAACATCTCAAGCACCTTGACGTTAACACGCTCAACCTCGCCAACATGGCCGATATCAATAATCTCCGGCGCTTCCATCTCGGGCGTTTTGTGCTTCACTTTCAGTTTGCGTGCGCGCAGCAAGTCGCCATCTTTACCGGTTAAGCCAATCGCCTTCCCGCCAGCAGAGTTGATTAGTCCAACGATCTCCTTGTTGACCGCACCACCAAGTACCATCTCAACCACATCCATGGTTTTAGAGTCGGTTACGCGCATACCGTTGACGAAATGTGACTCAATCTTCAACTGCTCCAGCAGGTCGCCAATCTGCGGCCCGCCGCCGTGTACCACAATCGGGTTCAGGCCAATCAACTTAAGCATAACAATGTCACGCGCAAAGCTCGCTTTGAGCTTGTCGTCAGTCATCGCGTTACCGCCATATTTGATCACCAGTGTCTTACCCACGAAGCGCTGAATGTATGGCATCGCCTCAGAGAGAACAGTTGCTGTTGAGATGGCTTGGTCACGGTTAAGTGGCATATCTGCCTCCTTAAAAGTCAGTTAAAAAGCTCTATCTTGCAGGTTTCTGCATCGACTTGAGCAAAATTTCGGTTAAATTCTGTAATTATGTCATTCATGGCTTCTACGCTGTCCGCTTCGAATCGAACAACTAGCGCGGCTTCGGTATTTGATGGACGAACTAACCCCCATCCCTGGTCGTATTCCGCACGCAGGCCATCGATACTAATAATCTGCTTGGCAGAGAAGCTACACGCCTCTAGTCGGCGGACGATATCGAATTTGCGACTCTCCTCTACCTCCAAACGCATCTCTGGCGTACTTAGCCGTTGAGGTAGCGTCTCGAGCAGTTGGTCTAAGGTTTTTGTGCTGCGCTGCAGTAGATCAAGTAGTCTCACGGCGGTAAATAGACCGTCATCGAAACCGTACCAATCTGCGAAATAGTAGTGTGCGCTCAGTTCACCACCACAAATTGCGCCGCTCGCCTGCATTAAGCGTTTCATCGGCGAGTGGCCTGTGCGTCCTATCTGTACCTCACCACC
>JABXHP010000242.1 GCA_013373575.1 Oceanospirillaceae bacterium
CTTATACCCGTTCCGGGCACAAGTGCCGCGAAGCAGATAAATCTGCGAGAGTGTCTGTTGAACAGGGGTGCATCTAGTGAGAATCGGCCAATTCTGCATTAAATCGACCATTTCTCTACTCTTCTTTGTTGTCGGCTGCTTCGGGTCTAGCGGCCTATATCCCTTTCTCGATATAAAAGACGCTAATAACAGGCCAAAGAATTATTCATTGGATATGCGAATCTACCCTGCGTAATTTAATGAGCAGACGGGTGATCCGATTTGTTCTGTGATCGCCTCACCTTTGCTCAGAAGCGACATTTTCTCTGCGGCTCAAAAGGCTAACTAGAATCTTGCCGTAGCTTGATATAGTCTCAGGCAGTGGCAGAATGTTTACAGGTCTCGGCCTGTTCTGGCGACAATAACAATAAAGGGAATAACCATGAAAAAATTCAAACTCACCGGCGTCGCGCTGGCAGTAAGCCTTTCATCAGGTGCAGCGTTCGCTGATTGTGGCAAAGTAAGTGTCGGTGCAATGGGCTGGGCTTCAAGTGAAGCTATTGCTGCTCTCGCAAGCTTTGTGCTCGATCAGGGTTACGGTTGTGAGACTACTGTTGTACCAACTGACACTATTCCTGCGGCAACTTCTCTGGCCGAAAACGGCGAACCTGATCTGGTAGTTGAGCTCTGGGTCAACTCTGCGCCTGTATACCAAGAGCTGGTAGCAGATGGCAAAGCAATCACTGCAAGTAATCTGTTCGCCGGTGGTGGTGAAGAGGGTTGGTGGATTCCGAAATACCTCGCTGATGAGCACCCAGAGCTAACGACACTTGAAGGCGTGCTAGCTAATCCAGAGTTGGTCGGTTCACGCTTCCACAACTGCCCTGTGGGCTGGGGATGTCGTATCGTAAATGACAACCTAAAAGTTTTCCATGGCATGGAAGCTAAAGGTGTTGAGGTGTTTGACCACGGTTCAGGTGCCAACCTCGCTGCCTCTATCGCTGCAGCTTTTGAGGAGAAAGGTCCATGGTTTGGTTACTACTGGGGTCCAACGGCTGTGCTGGGTAAATACCCTATGGTCCGTGTAGATCTCGGTGGTGTTGATGCAGATCAGCATGCACTGAACCAAGTCGAGAATCAGGATCCTTCAAAAGTGGGCGTTTCTGACTTCCCAAGCGCTCCAGTAGTAAACGCTATCACTCCAGCGTTGGAAGGTCGTGCTCCTGAAGTCGCAGCTTTCGCTAAGAACCTCTCTTTCCCGAACAATGTGCTGAGCGAAATGCTAGCTTGGCAGGAAGAGAACAATGCTTCGGCTGACGAGGCTGCAGCTTGGATGCTTACCAATCACACAGATTTGGTGATGGGAATGGTAAACGAAGATGCGGCTGCCAAGCTTAGCAAGCTGATGTAATCGCAATTACCTCTCAAAGTCGCGCCCTCTGGGGCGCGCATTTTCAACAAGAAGAATAAAGGATTACGGATGAGTAGTTACTCTGGGCTCTTCGACATTCTCGGTCTACGTGAATGGTGTGATGAAGACAAAAAGCCTTCTCTGTTATCACTGGGCAAACTCAAGGGGGGAGAGGCCAATTGGTATGACCTTAAATTTCCCTCTCTTGATAACCTTCACGAAGCCTGTGCAAAAGTACCCCAGACACGCGACTTTACCGCCGGTATCGAGGATGGCTTCCTAGCAATACGCCCCGCCTTGCGAACCGTTCTGGATCCTCTAACCCAGCCTTTGAGCTGGGCGTTAGATGGTGCACTCTGGGTGTTTACGTCGACACCTTGGTGGGCGCTAGTACCTATACTGTTCGCTCTTTGTGTGTTTGTTACCAAAAGTTGGAAGATCGGCGCCTTAGTACTCTCGTTCATGGCTACGTTTCTATTCATCGACCACTACGACCATGCGATGCAGACTCTTGCGATAATCGTCGTTTGTACCCTGATATCTGTGCTCGTTGGAGTGCCTTTAGGTATCGCTATGTCGAAGAGCGATCGCTTGCAGAGGGTAATAACGCCAGTGCTCGATATGTTGCAGACCCTGCCAACATTTGTGTACCTGATACCGTTGATTTTCCTTTTCAAGATCACTGAGCCCAAGCTCTATGGTTTGGCAATTATTCTCTACGCGATTGTACCGGTTGTGCGACTAACCAACCTAGGTATCCGTTTGGTTGATCCTGATGTCATTGAAGCGGCTGAAGCCTATGGTCTTAACAAGCGGAAGAAGCTCTGGGGTGTAGAGATTCCGCTGGCTTTGCCAACAATTATGGCGGGTGTGAACCAGACGATCATGATGTCTCTGGCGATGGTCGTAATTGCTTCGCTGGTATCTGCACCCGGGCTGGGTACTTTGGTGCTTGATGGCATTAACAACTTGCGCTTGGGTGTCGGTTTTGTTGCAGGTTTCGCAATCGTACTGCTGGCGATACTGCTTGATCGCGTTTCTAAAGCGGCGTTGGATCGTGTCAACGCAACGCAATCAAACCACTAGGGGCTGAACATGAGTAAGAAGGTTAAAGTATCAGTTCAGGGTCTCTACAAGATCTTCGGGGATGATGGAGCATCCAAGGTTGATCTCGTTAAAAACGGCATGACCAAGTCTGAGCTGCTTGACAAGCATGGCCACGTGTTGGGTCTGCAAGACATCAATGTCGACATGAAAGAGGGTGAAATCACCGTTATCATGGGGCTCTCGGGTTCAGGTAAATCCACGTTGATTCGCCACCTGAATCGTTTGATTGAACCGACGGCAGGTAAGATCCTGCTCAACGGTGAAGATATACTCTCGCTTCAAGGTGATGATCTTCTGGAGATGCGCCGCACGGGTATGTCGATGGTGTTCCAGAAGTTTGCTCTCTTTCCGCATCGCACGGTTGCTGAAAACGCTGCATTGGCGCTTGAGGTAGGCGGTGCAAGTAAGCAAGAGCAGCGAGCAGAAGCTGAAAAATGGTTGGCGCGACTTGGGTTGAAAGGCTTTGAGGATAGCTATCCGAATCAGCTCAGCGGAGGGATGCAGCAGCGGGTGGGTATTGCCCGTGCGCTCTGTGCTCACTCGGATGTGATGCTGTTGGATGAAGCGTTCTCCGCTCTTGATCCAATTATTCGCTCGCAGATGCAGGATCTACTGCTAGAGCTGCAGAAAGAGCTGCATAAGACTATTATTTTCATCACCCATGATCTTGATGAGGCGCTGAAGCTTGCTGATCACCTGGTGATCCTCAAGGATGGCTATGTTATCCAGCAGGGTGAGCCGCAGAAGATTATACTCAATCCGAGCGACGTCTACATCGAGCGATTTGTGAGTGATATTAACCGTGCACGTGTGCTTCGTACTCGCTCGATTATGAAGCCGATCGAGGGTCAAGATCTCTCAGTAGCTATCTCAGTAGATGCTGATGATAACTTGGAATCGGTGATTGAGCGCGTAGGTGGTGATACCTCTAAATGCTTCGTGGTGGAAGAGCAGGGTGAGAAGCTCGGTTACTTCGATATGCATGACATTGTTGCGGCAATGGTGCCTCAGCGTGCTACAGAGGAGTGGGTCGGCTAGCGACTCCTAACTCATACATCCGCCTCAGAACGACAGCGCAGCTAAGCCATTGGCTGCGCTTTTTTGTTATCAAAGCCTGCTATTTTTGCTCTTCTTAGAGTGAATTTTTCTCTTCTATTTACTTAAAAAAGATCACTGGATCGGGTTGGTAATCGGGCGTATCCTCGCCGCGCGATTGACCCCACAAGGGCCGCAATCAAGTTAAGCATTTTGATTGTTTTTAGGGAGTCCTAAACATGTACCAGAGCGAATCTTTCCTCAAAGAAAAAGAGCGTATTGCAAAATCTCGTGCTGCTCACCTACGTCTTATGGCGTCTGGTCTTGGTGGTGCTATCACACCTTGGTTTGGTCAGGATCGGAAGGCTGTCGTAAGGGCTGCTAAAAAGATCTAACTCGCCTTAGAGTCAATCCGAGTCTCTATGACCAGCAGACTCGGATCTATGTTCAGTTTCTTTGCGGTTTAGCTCCAAGGAAAGGGGCTATTTGAAGTTGGATGAAGTTCTCCTTCAGCATAGCGGCTGAACCTAAATGGCCTCAGCAAATCCGTGCGTCGATGCTCCAGCAGCTCCTCGGCCACCAACTTACCGACACCGATCATCTTGTAGCCGTGGTTTGAGTCTGCCAAAAAGGTGCAGTTCTCGAAAAAGCGGTCAAACAC
>JABXHP010000279.1 GCA_013373575.1 Oceanospirillaceae bacterium
AGCGCTCTAGCTGCTCAATTTCTAATCAATAAATTGTTTGACTCTAATTGGCAAGTCCGCGTACAATTTGCGTCCCCTTATTCCGAGGGGAGGTCGGCTATTGCCGTAAATTAAACTATTAGGAAATGCGTGATCAAAATGCAGAACCAAAAAATCAGAATTCGTCTGAAAGCTTTTGACCATCGACTGATCGATTCATCGGCTCAGGAGATCGTTGAAACGGCTAAGCGAACTGGTGCTCAGGTGCGTGGTCCGATCCCACTTCCTACTCGCAAAGAGCGTTACACCGTTCTGATCTCTCCGCACGTCAATAAAGACGCGCGTGATCAGTACGAAATTCGTACGCACAAGCGTGTTCTAGACATCGTTGAGCCAACGGAAAAAACCGTTGACGCGCTGATGAAGCTGGATCTCGCAGCGGGTGTTGAAGTGCAGATCAGCCTAGGCTAATAAGCACGCGCAGATTTATTAATTAATGAAGCGCTATTTGTGGAATACCCCTGAAAAGGGTAGCCGTAGTGGGTAACAGCCCCGTACACAACTGGCAAGAGGTATAAAAATGTCATTAGGACTTATCGGACGTAAAGCGGGTATGACCCGTGTCTTCACAGAAGATGGCGTGTCCGTGCCAGTCACCGTCATCGAGGTAGAACCGAACCGCGTGACTTGCGTTAAAACTATCGATACTGATGGTTACGCTGCTATTCAGGTGACTACTGGTACTAAAAAGGCTAACCGCCTTTCTAAACCAGAAGCTGGTCACTTCGCAAAAGCTGGCGTCGAAGCAGGTGCAGGTTTGTGGGAGTTCCGCGCGAATGGTGATGAGGAAATCAACGTAGGTGATGCACTTACAGTTGAGCGCTTCGAAGCAGGTCAGAAAGTAGATGTTACTGGTCAGTCAAAGGGTAAAGGATTTCAGGGTGGTGTTAAGCGTCACAACTTCCGTACTCAGGACATGACTCACGGTAACTCTCTGTCTCACCGTGCTCCGGGTTCAATCGGCCAGTGTCAAACACCAGGTCGCGTTTTTAAAGGTAAGCGCATGGCGGGTCACATGGGCGCAGAGCGTTCTACAGTACAGAGCCTTGAGGTTGTACGTGTAGATGCTGAGCGTAACCTGATCCTCGTCAAGGGTGCCGTTCCAGGTGCTCCAGGCGGTGATGTCATCGTTAAACCAGCTGTTAAAGCGCGTGGCTAAGGGAGATTGACATGAATTTGAATCTAACTGGTGCCAACGGTTCAGTAGAAGTTGCTGAATCAGCGTTTGGTAAAGAGTTTAATGAAGCACTGGTACATCAGGTCGTAACTGCTTACTTAGCAGGTGGCCGTCAGGGTACTAAAGCTCAGAAGACCCGTTCAGAAGTATCTGGTGGTGGTGCTAAGCCATTCCGTCAGAAAGGTACAGGTCGTGCTCGTCAGGGTACTACTCGCTCACCTATCTGGCGTACAGGTGGTGTTACCTTTGCTGCGAAACCACGCAGCTACGACCAGAAAGTTAACAAGAAGATGTACCGCGCTGCGATGCGTTCTATCTTGTCTGAGTTGGTTCGTCAGGAGCGTCTGGTTGTTGTTGAGAACTTCTCTGTAGAAGCTCCAAAAACCAAGCAGTTCCTAGCAAAAATGAAAGAGTTCGACCTGAGCAATGCTCTGGTTGTTACTGAAGAAGTTGATCAGAACCTCTACCTCTCTTCGCGCAACGTTCCGCACGTTGATGTGATTGATGCAGCAGGTATCGATCCAGTATCACTGATCGGTTTCGACAAAGTCGTTATGACTGTTCCTGCTCTGAAGAAGATCGAGGAGGTGTTTGCATGAACCCGGAACGCATCTACAAAGTGCTGCTCGGACCGCACATCTCTGAGAAAGCTACGATCGTAGCTGAAGGAAGTGAGCAGGTTGTTTTCCGCGTAGCTAAAGACGCAACTAAGCCAGAAATCAAGGCTGCAGTTGAGAAGCTCTTCAACGTTAAAGTTGAGAGCGTTAACGTACTGAACCAGAAAGGCAAAACCAAGCGCACTATGCGTGGTATGGGCAAGCGTTCTGATGTTCGTAAAGCGTACGTACGTCTGGCTGACGGTTCAGAAATCGATTTTCTGGCTGCTGGCGAATAAGAGGGGGTTGAGACATGGCAACTGTTAAAGCAAAACCAACCTCAGCAGGACGTCGTCACGTCGTTACTGTTAAAGGTCAAGAGCTGCATAAGGGTAAGCCTTTTGCAGGTCTGGTTGAGAAAAAGTCTAAGTCTGGCGGTCGTAACAACAACGGTCGTATCACTACCCGTCACATTGGTGGTGGTCACAAGCAGGCTTACCGTGTGGTCGACTTCCGTCGCAACAAGGACAACATTCCTGGTGTTGTTGAGCGTCTGGAATACGATCCAAACCGTTCTGCGAACATCGCTCTAGTGAAATACGCAGATGGTGAGCGTCGCTACATCATCGCGCCTAAGGGCGTTGAAGCTGGCACGCCGCTGATGTCTGGCGAGATGGTTGATATCAAGCCTGGTAACTGCATGCCTTTACGCAACATTCCAGTGGGTGCAACCATTCACTGTATCGAACTGAAGCCTGGTAAAGGTGCACAGCTGGCTCGTTCTGCAGGTGCATCGGTTCAGCTGGTTGCGCGTGAGGGTACTTACGCAACTATCCGCCTGCGTTCAGGTGAGATGCGTAAAGTCCTCGTGGAGTGTCGTGCGACACTAGGTGAAGTTGGTAACGGCGAGCACAGCCTGCGTCGTCTGGGTAAAGCTGGTGCTACGCGCTGGCGTGGTGTTCGTCCTACCGTTCGCGGTGTGGCGATGAACCCAGTAGATCACCCGCACGGTGGTGGTGAAGGTCGTACTTCTGGTGGCCGTCACCCAGTTACACCTTGGGGTGTTCCGACTAAGGGTCATAAGACTCGTAGCAACAAGCGTACTGATAAGCTTATCGTACGTGACCGTCGTAAGTAAGGGGAATCAGCCGTGCCACGTTCATTGAAGAAAGGTCCTTTTATCGACCTTCACTTGTTGAAAAAGGTAGAAGCTGCAATCGAAGCGAACGATCGTAAGCCAATTAAGACTTGGTCGCGTCGCTCCACAATCTTTCCGAACTTTGTCGGACTGACGATTGCGGTACACAATGGCCGTCAGCATGTCCCAGTATTCGTTACTGAAGACATGGTAGGTCATAAACTAGGCGAATTCTCTGCTACTCGTACCTTCAAGGGTCACGTAGCAGATAAGAAAGCCAAGCGATAATTAGGAGTTGATGATGGAAGCTATTGCTAAGCATAACGGCGCCCGCATCTCCGCTCAGAAAGCCCGTCTGGTTGCTGACCAGATCCGTGGCAAGTCTGTTGGCGAAGCTCTGAACATTCTGGCGTTCAGCACCAAAAAAGGTGCACACCTGGTTAAGAAGGTGCTTGAGTCTGCAATTGCAAACGCAGAGCACAATAATGGTGCTGATATCGATGAACTGCGTGTATCGACAGTATTCGTAGATGAAGGCATGACCATGAAGCGTATCCGTCCACGTGCTAAGGGTCGAGCTGATCGAATTTTGAAACGCTCGTGCCACATCACGGTCAAGGTCGCGGACTAATAGCTGAGTACTAGGAGATTTAATCATGGGTCAGAAAGTTCACCCAACCGGTATTCGGCTTGGCGTTGTTAAGGATCACACTTCTGTGTGGTACGCAGACAAAGCCGATTACGCGAAAAAACTGCTAAATGACCTCGAAGTGCGTAAGTACTTGGAGAAGCAGCTTGAGAAAGCATCTGTTAGCCGCATCGAAATCGAGCGTCCTGCACAGAATGCAAAAATCACTATCTATACTGCCCGTCCCGGTATCGTGATTGGTAAGAAAGGTGAAGACGTAGAAGTTCTGCGTTCAACTGTATCTGCGATGATGGGTGTGCCAGTGCACATCAACATTGAAGAAGTTCGCAAGCCAGATCTGGATGCGAAGCTAGTTGCACAGAACGTTGCCGGTCAGTTGGAGCGTCGTGTGATGTTCCGTCGCGCTATGAAGCGTGCGGTTCAGAACGCTATGCGTGCTGGCGCGAAAGGTATCAAGATCTCTCTAGCTGGCCGTCTCGGCGGTGCTGAGATCGCGCGTACTGAGTGGTACCGCGAAGGTCGTGTACCTCTTCACACTCTGCGTGCCGATATCGATTACGCGACTTATGAAGCGCACACCACTTACGGTGTAATCGGCGTTAAAGTATGGATCTTCAAAGGTGAGATTCTTGGTGGTATCGAACAGGTACGCGCTGAGAAGAAAACACCTGCGAAGAAAGGCAAGTGAGGTAGACGTCAATGCTGCAACCTAAACGTCTGAAATTCCGCAAGGTACAGACTGGCCGTAACCGCGGTCTGGCTCAGCGCGGTAGCAAAGTAAGCTTTGGTGAAATTGCACTTAAAGCAACTGATCGTGGTCGCATCACTGCGCGCCAGATCGAAGCTGCTCGTCGTACCATGACTCGTCACGTTAAGCGTGGTGGTAAAATCTGGATCCGTGTGTTCCCAGATAAGCCGATTACCGGCAAGCCACTCGAAGTACGTATGGGTAAAGGTAAGGGTAACGTTGAGTACTGGGTCGCTCAGATCCAGCCTGGTAAGGTTCTGTTTGAAATGGCAGGTGTACCAGAAGATCTCGCAACCGAAGCCTTCGCGCTGGCTGCTGCTAAGCTGCCGGTTCCAACAACTGTTGTTAAGCGGACGGTGATGTAATGAAAGCAACTGAACTACGTGAACAGTCCGTAGATGAGCTGCAGCAGTCTCTGCTGTCGCTTCTCAAGGACCAGTTTAACCTGCGTATGCAGAAAGCTACTGGCCAGCTGGCACAGACTCACCTGCTTGGTCAGGTTCGTCGTGACATCGCTCGCGTAAAAACAGTACTGAACGAAAAGCAGGTGAATAAATGAGCGCTGAAAAACGTACCCGTACTGTGACCGGTAAGGTCATCAGTGACAAGATGGATAAAACCATCACTGTGCTGGTTGAGCGCAAGGTAAAACACCCGATCTACGGCAAATTCGTTAAGCGTTCAACTAAGTTGCACGCACATGACGAAAAGAATGAATGCCAGATGGGTGACCTCGTGACCATCGCGGAAAGTCGCCCATTGTCGAAGACTAAAACTTGGTCTTTGATTCGCATTGAAGAACGTGCTGCAAAGGTGTAATATTACGCACCTTTGCTTCACTAGCCGCTTCGCTCATCGCGATTTCGTGGTGGGCGAAGACATAGAGATTGTGGAGTAGACCATGATTCAGACAGAAACTATGCTTGATGTCGCTGATAACAGCGGTGCCAAGCGAGTTATGTGTATTAAGGTCCTGGGTGGTTCTCACCGCCGCTACGCCAGCGTTGGCGATGTCATCAAGGTGACAGTCAAGGAAGCAATTCCGCGTGGCAAGGTTAAGAAAGGTCAGGTTCTTAAAGCAGTCGTAGTACGTACCCGTAAAGGTGTTCGTCGTCCGGATGGTTCATTGATTCGCTTTGATACTAACTCAGCGGTTCTTTTGAACAACAACGATGCACCGATCGGTACTCGTATCTTCGGCCCAGTAACGCGTGAGCTTCGTAACGAGAAGTTCATGAAGATCATTTCCCTGGCGCCTGAAGTGCTGTAAGACCCCGAATATTTTTTCGGAGTTTTAGCGAAAACGCCAAGCTCGAGAGAGTTTGGCGTTTTTGAGCATGAGGAAGGTAGTAGGAAACGAAGGTAATTAAAAATGCGCAAGATTAAACGTGACGACGAAGTCATCGTTATCGCAGGCAAGGACAAGGGTAAGCGTGGCAAGGTTGTACGCGTACTCGAAAACGATCGTTTGATCGTGTCTGGCATCAACATGGTTAAGAAGCACCAGAAGCCAAATCCAATGCTTCAGCAGCCAGGTGGCATCGTTGAGAGAGAGGCGGCTATTGCTACTTCTAACGTTGCGATCTTTAACGCTGAAACGGGTAAAGGCGATCGCGTTGGCTTCAAGACTCTTGAAGATGGCAAGAAAGTTCGCTTCTACAAATCAACCGGCGCAGTAGTAGCTGGCGATCAGTAATAGGAGTTGAACAGATGTCTAGATTGAAAGCGCTTTACGACTCAGAAGTTAAAGTGAGTCTGAAAGAAGAATTGAACTCGCCAAACGTTATGGCTGTACCACGTATCACCAAAATCACTCTGAACATGGGTGTGGGTGAGGCGTTGGCTGACAAAAAACTGCTTGAGAATGCAGTTAACGATCTGACTCAGATCGCTGGTCAGAAGCCGGTTGTAACTAAGGCACGTAAATCTATCGCGGGCTTCAAGGTCCGTGAAGGTTGGCCAATCGGTTGTAAGGTAACACTGCGCGGCGAGCGTATGTGGGAATTCCTAGACCGTCTGGTAGACGTTGCAATTCCACGTATCCGTGACTTCCGTGGTTTGAACCCTAAGTCTTTCGACGGTCGTGGCAACTACAGCATGGGCGTTAAAGAACAGATCATCTTCCCAGAGATTGACTACGACAAAGTAGACACTCTGCGTGGTCTTGATATCACTATCACGACTACAGCGAAGACGAACGACGAAGGTCGTGCTCTGTTGAGCGCGCTGCAGTTCCCATTCAAGAAATAAGGGTAGGACTATGGCTAAGGTATCAATGTGGAATCGCGAAGCAAAGCGCGAAAAATTAGCGGAGAAGTTCGCTGAAAAACGTGCTGCACTTAAAGCGGTTATCGCTTCACCAGCTTCTTCAGAAGATGAAGTTTGGGAAGCACAGGTTGCGTTGCAGAAATTGCCACGTGACTCTAGCCCAGTACGTAAACAGCGTCGCTGTCAGGTAACAGGTCGTCCACATGCGGTTTACCGCAAGTTCGGTCTGTGCCGTAACCAGCTGCGCGAAGCTGCAATGCGCGGTGACGTACCAGGCCTTAAGAAGGCTAGCTGGTAATCCAATTACCAACTGGTTAACGGTAAGCGCGGTGGTCAGGGCCTCTCGAGTTGGTTGAGGGGCTACCGCACCGCGCTGCACATAAGAGGAAGTAAAAAGCATGAGCATGCAAGACACGCTCGCGGATATGTTCACACGCATCCGCAACGGTCACATGGCTGAAAAAGCTGCTGTGGCTATGCCTTCTTCGAAGCAGAAAGTCGCTGTTGCGAAAGTTCTGAAAGATGAAGGTTACATCGCTGACTACGCTGTAGAAGGTGATGTTAAGCCTGTGCTGTCTATCGAGTTGAAGTACTTCGAAGGCAAGCCAGTTATCGCTGAGATTAAGCGCGTAAGCAAACCATCTCTGCGCATCTACAAAGGTGTTGGTGACCTGCCAAAGGTTTCTGACGGTCTGGGTATCGCTATCGTATCTACTAGCAAAGGTGTAATGACCGATCGCGCTGCGCGCGCTGCTGGTGTAGGTGGCGAAGTTATTGCGACTGTATTCTAAGGGAGTATTACGATGTCTCGTATCGCTAAGAAACCTGTTGCACTGCCATCAGGCGTGTCTGTAACTGTTGCAGGCCAGACAGTAACTGTTAAAGGTTCTAACGGACAGTTGTCTCATGACATCCACCCATCAGTAACGATGGAACAGGGTGATGCTGAGCTGACGTTCGCACCGCGTGACGGCTCTAAAGGTGCAGTTGCACTGGCCGGCACTACTCGCGCACTGGTTGGTAACATGGTTACCGGTGTAAGCGAAGGGTTCAAAAAAGAGCTGCAACTTATTGGTGTAGGTTACCGTGCTGCGCTTCAGGGTAAGTCTCTGAACCTGTCACTGGGCTTCTCGCACCCAATCGAATATGCCCTGCCAGAAGGCATCACTGCTGAAGTACCCGCTGCAACTCAGGTTGTAATTAAGGGTGCGGACAAGCAGGTTGTCGGTCAGGTGGCTGCAGAAATTCGTGGCTTCCGTCCACCAGAGCCTTACAAAGGCAAGGGTGTTCGTTACGTTGACGAATATGTACGCCGTAAAGAGGCTAAGAAGAAGTAAGGCAGGGTTATGAACGTTAAAAAAGAAGCTCGTATTCGTCGTGCTCGCCGCTCACGCTCACAGATGCGTGAACAGGGTGCTGTACGTCTGTGCGTAAACCGCACACCGCGTCATATCTATGCGCAAGTTATCTCTGCTGACGGCAGCGCTGTTTTGGCATCTGCCTCGACAGTTGAAAAAGAACTGCGTGAAGGCGCAACTGGCAACATCGAAGCTGCTAAGAAAGTCGGTGCGCTTATCGCAAGCCGTGCTAAAGAAGCAGGCGTTAGCCAGGTTGCGTTTGACCGCTCTGGTTTTAAATACCACGGTCGTGTAGCTGCTCTAGCAGACGCTGCACGTGAAGGCGGTCTGGAATTCTAAAGGTCTCATTATGGCAAATCACGAACAGAAAGACGGTGAACTGCAAGAGAAGCTTGTTCAGGTTAACCGCGTAGCCAAAGTAGTTAAGGGTGGCCGTATCTTCGGTTTCACAGCTTTGACTGTAGTTGGCGATGGCAACGGTCGTGTAGGTTTCGGTCGCGGTAAAGCGCGCGAAGTGCCTGTTGCGATTCAGAAAGCTATGGAGCAGGCGCGCCGTAACATGGTTAGCGTGCAGCTTAACGGCCACACTCTGCAGTACCCAGTAAAAGCACGTCATGGTGCTTCTAAGGTTTACATGCAGCCTGCATCTGAAGGTACTGGCGTAATTGCTGGTGGCGCTATGCGTGCTGTACTTGAGCTTGCTGGTGTAGAGAACGTACTGGCTAAGTGCTACGGCTCAACTAACCCAGTGAACGTTGTTCGCGCGACTGTTAAAGGTCTTGCTGCAATGACGTCTCCTGAAGATGTTGCTGCTAAGCGTGGCAAATCTGTAGACGAAATTCTGGGGAACTAAGCAATGGCGAACACTGTAAAAGTAACCCTAGTACGTAGCCCAATCGGTACTCTGCCGAAGCATAAAGCGACCCTCACAGGTCTTGGTCTGCGTCGCATGAACCACACTGTTGAGTTGGAAGATACTCCAGCAGTACGTGGCATGATTAACAAAGTCAGCTACATGCTTCGTGTAGAAGGCGAGTAAGAGGATCACCCAATGCGTTTGAACACTCTACGCCCGGGTGCCGGCTCTAAGCAGGCGCCAAAGCGCGTCGGCCGCGGTATCGGCTCTGGTCTGGGTAAAACTTGTGGCCGCGGTCACAAGGGTTTGAAAAGCCGCTCTGGCGGTTCTGTAAAACCGGGATTTGAAGGCGGTCAGATGCCGCTGCAGCGTCGTCTGCCTAAGTTCGGCTTCACGTCCCGTCAAGCGCGCTACGTTGCTGAGATCCGTCTCAATGAACTCGTAGCGGCTGGTGTTGATACTGTCGACCTAGCAGCGCTGAAACAGGCTGACATTATTCGTGAAGAGATCACCTCTGCACGTGTAATCCTGTCTGGTGAAATTACTAAGGCAGTTACCGTTAAAGGTCTAAAAGTGACCAAAGGCGCTAAAGCTGCTATTGAAGCTGCCGGTGGTAAGGTAGAAGACTAATGGCAATCAAAGGACAAGCAACAGCGGGAATGCAAAGCGGTCTGGGTGAGCTCTGGGCTCGTCTCCGCTTCGTCGCAATCGCGATCATCGTGTATCGCATAGGCGCGCATATTCCGGTACCGGGTATTAACCCAGATCGTCTCGCTGCGCTCTTTGATCAGAACCAGGGCACTATCCTGAGCTTGTTTAACATGTTCTCAGGCGGTGCGCTGGAGCGTATGTCTATCCTGGCCTTGGGTATCATGCCGTACATCTCTGCATCTATCATTATGCAGTTGATGACAGCCGTGAGCCCACAGCTCGAAGCCCTCAAAAAAGAGGGTGAAGCGGGTCGCCGTAAGATCAACCAGTACACGCGTTACGGTACCGTTGTATTAGCAACTGTGCAGGCGTTGGGTATGGCGGTGGGTCTTGCTAATCAGGGCATAGCTTTCTCTACAGCGTTCAACTTCTACTTCGTAGCGGTTGTGACTCTCGTAGCAGGAGCGGTGTTTCTGATGTGGTTAGGTGAACAGGTGACAGAGCGTGGTATCGGTAACGGTATCTCTATTCTGATCTTTGCTGGCATCGTGGCGGGTCTGCCGGGTGCGATCGGTCAGTCCTTTGAGTCGGCTCGTCAGGGTGATTTGAATATCCTGGCTCTGTTGGCAATTGCTGTATTGGCGGTAGCGACGGTTGGTTTCGTGGTCTTTATGGAGCGCGGGCAACGTCGTATCACGATCAATTATGCTAAGCGTCAGCAGGGACGTCGCGTCTACGCGGCACAGACGAGTCATTTGCCGCTGAAGGTCAACATGGCGGGTGTTATCCCACCGATCTTCGCGTCATCTATTCTGCTGTTCCCTGCCTCTCTGGGCCAATGGTTTGGTCAGTCAGAGGGTATGGACTGGCTGCAGGATGTCGCACTCGCGCTTGGCCCTGGCCAGCCGCTGTATATCCTGTTGTTTGCCGCAGCAATAATCTTCTTCTGCTACTTCTACACGGCGATTATGTTTAATCCTCGTGAAGTGGCGGATAACCTGAAGAAATCGGGTGCCTTCATTCCGGGTATTCGCCCAGGTGAGCAGTCCGCCCGTTACATCGACACTGTATTGAGCCGTCTTACACTCTTCGGCGCTCTATACATCACTGCGGTATCTCTGATGCCTCAGGCGATGGTTGTCGCATGGAACGTGCCTTTCTACTTCGGTGGTACTTCGCTACTCATCGTCGTAGTTGTGGTAATGGACTTCATGGCACAGGTGCAGTCGCACTTGATGTCACACCAGTACGAATCCTTGATGAAGAAATCGAATCTTAAGGGCGGCGCAGGCTTCCTGCGCTAAGCCGATAGAGGTGGACCATGAAAGTACGTGCATCTGTTAAAAAGATTTGCCGTAACTGCAAGATTGTACGTCGTAACGGTAGCGTTCGCGTAATCTGCAAAGTGGAGCCCCGTCATAAACAGCGTCAGGGTTAATCCTGGCGTTTGATGGGGGGAAGGCCGCAACCGTTGATTTATTTTTAATCAGCGTGTATCATTGCGCGCCTTCCACGAACTGAATGAATTTCGTTCCGGTTCAAGCCGGGAGAAAATTAATAGAATTGGAGTACATTGAATGGCCCGTATAGCTGGCGTCAATATTCCTGACAATAAGCATGCGGTAATTTCTCTGACCTACATTTATGGGATCGGCCGCACAACTGCACAGCAGATTTGTGCCGCTGTTGGCATTGAACCGTCTGTAAAGATTGGCGATCTGTCAGAAGAAGTTCTCGATAATGTTCGTGGCGAAATTACCAAGTTGACTGTCGAAGGCGACCTACGCCGTGAAGTCAACATGAATATTAAGCGTCTTATGGACCTCGGTTGTTTCCGCGGTATCCGCCACCGTCGTAATTTGCCGGTTCGCGGTCAGCGCAGCAAGACTAACGCACGTACCCGTAAGGGCCCGCGTAAGCCGATCCGTAAGTAAGCGATAGGAATTACCATTATGGCAAAGCCAAACAATCGCACACGTAAAAAGGTTAAAAAGCAGGTAGCGGACGGCCTAGCGCACATCCACGCCTCTTTTAACAACACCATCATTACTATTACCGATCGTCAGGGTAATGCTCTGTCATGGGCAACTTCAGGTGGCTCCGGCTTCCGTGGTTCTCGTAAGAGTACGCCGTTCGCTGCACAGGTTGCCGCAGAACGTGCTGGTCAGGCTGCACTTGAGTACGGTCTGAAAAACCTAGACGTTTTTGTTAAGGGTCCTGGTCCAGGTCGTGAGTCTGCAGTACGCGCACTCAACGCTTGTGGCTACAAGATCTCTAATATCACTGACGTGACGCCTATTCCGCACAACGGATGTCGTCCACCGAAGAAACGTCGCGTTTAATCTGGAGACGGTAAGTAATTATGGCTCGTTATATTGGACCTAAGTGCAAGCTGTCACGCCGCGAAGGCACCGACCTCTTCCTGAAGAGCGGTGTTCGCGCATTAGACAGCAAGTGCAAGGCTGAAACTGTACCAGGCGTACACGGCGCTCGTCGTGGCCGTCTGTCTGACTACGGTCTTCAGCTTCGTGAAAAACAGAAAGTTCGTCGTATGTACGGTGTGCTCGAGAAGCAGTTCCGTGGATACTACAAAGAAGCGGCTCGTCGTAAGGGCGCAACGGGTGAAAACCTGATGCAGCTCCTCGAAAGCCGTCTCGACAACGTTGTATACCGCATGGGTTACGGTTCTACACGTGCTGAAGCACGTCAGATCGTTGCTCACCGTCAGATCACTGTTAATGGTGCTGTTGTAAACATCGCTTCTTACCAGGTTCAAGCCGGTGACGTTGTTGCTGTACGTGAAAAGTCAAGAAACCAGCTCCGTATTAAAGCGGCACTGGAACTGGCTGCACAGCGTGCACCGGTTGAGTGGGTCGAAGTCGACAGCGCTAAAATGGAAGGGACTTTCAAGTCTGCTCCTGAGCGTTCAGATCTCTCTGCTGACATCAACGAACTGTTGATCGTAGAGCTCTACTCTAAGTAATTTAAACTTGACTGGTGGAACACAAATGCAGCGTTCAGTAAATGAGTTTCTAAGCCCGCGTCACATCGACGTGCAAGAGATCAGCAAGACACGTGCGAAGGTGGTTCTCGAGCCACTGGAGCGTGGCTTCGGTCACACTCTGGGCAACGCGCTGCGCCGTATTCTTCTATCTTCTATGCCAGGTTGTGCTGTCACTGAGGTAGAGATCGACGGGGTTCTGCATGAGTACAGCACCATCGAAGGTGTGCAGGAGGATGTCATTGAGATCCTCCTCAACCTTAAAGGTGTAGCTGTTACTCTGCATAACAACGACGAAGCGGTGCTGACAATCAACAAGACTGGCCCAGGAGCTGTCACCGCAGGTGACATTCAGGTTAACCAGGATGTTGAGATCGCAAACCCAGAACACGTAATCGCAAACCTAACGTCTGGTGCAACTCTAAACATGCGCCTGACTGTAACGCGCGGTCGTGGTTATGTGCCTGCTGACGCTCGCATCAGCGACGAAGACGAAACTCGTGCCATTGGCCGACTGCAGTTGGATGCGAGCTACAGCCCGGTTCAGCGCGTCTCTTACGCTGTTGAGAGTGCGCGTGTTGAACAGCGTACTGACCTCGACAAGCTGGTAATCGATATCGAATCTAACGGTACGATCGATCCAGAAGAGTGCATCCGTCGTGCGGCTACAATCCTGCAGCAGCAGCTAGCAGTGTTTGTTGACCTCGAAGATGCAGGCGAGCAGGCGAAAGCTGAGCCAGCAGAACCAGAAATCGACCCCGTGCTTCTGCGCCCGGTTGACGATCTGGAGCTGACTGTACGTTCTGCTAACTGTCTCAAGGCTGAGCAGATCTATTACATCGGTGACCTGATCCAGCGCACCGAAGTTGAACTGCTAAAAACTCCGAACTTGGGTAAAAAGTCACTCACGGAGATCAAAGATGTCTTGGCATCTAAAGGTCTGTCCCTGGGTATGCGTCTTGAGAACTGGCCACCGGCTAGCCTCAAAGGCGATGATAAAGCGGCTTCCTGAGTTGGCTTAAGCTAAGTTTTAAAGGATACATAAGATGCGTCATCGTAAATCTGGTCGTCACCTAAATCGTACCAGTGCGCACCGCAAAGCGATGTTCAAGAATATGGCCGTGTCTCTGATCGAGCACGAAGTGATCAAGACTACACTGCCAAAAGCTAAAGAACTCCGTCGCGTTGCAGAGCCACTGATTACTCTGGCGAAAAATGACTCTGTCGCTAACCGTCGTCTGGCTTTCAGCCGCACACGTAGCGATTCTGCTGTCGGTAAACTGTTTAACGAACTGGGCCCTCGCTACGCGAATCGTCCGGGCGGTTACATCCGCATCCTGAAGTGTGGCTTCCGCGCTGGCGACGCTGCACCAATGGCATA
>JABXHP010000148.1 GCA_013373575.1 Oceanospirillaceae bacterium
CGCTGGAAGGCTTTGGCAGCTTTAGAATCCTTCACAGCTTCACTTCGCTCTGGCTAAAGAGCGAATTTGTCTCGGGTTCGTGTCGGTTGAGCGTGATGCGATAGAGCGGGTAATGGCCGGACTCACGCCGGTCTGCAAAGAAGCGACGCAGCGCGTTTTCGATGGTGGGGAAGGCTAACTCCTCCCAAGGGATCTCCTCTTCTGAGAATAGCCGAACCTCGGAAGATTCACTGGTGGTGCCAAATTCGGGCTTAAGTAGCCGAGATAGATAGAACATCTGCACCTGATTGGCGTGAACAATTGAGGTAATGGTGTAGAGCGAGAGAATCTCTACCTCGGCTAATGCCTCTTCCCAGGTCTCGCGCAGCGCACCCTGTTCGGTTGTCTCGCCATTTTCGAGGAAGCCTGCCGGAAGTGTCCAGTAACCAAGGCGCGGTTCGATATCGCGTCGACACAGGAGTACTTTGTCCTCATAAACGGGGAGGCAGCCCGATATGATACGAGGGTTTGAGTAGTGAATCAGCTCGCAGACTGTGCAGACGTGCCGAGGAAGATGGTCGCCCTCGGGGACTCTAAGTTCAACGCGGTTACCGCACTCGCTACAGTAGTTCATAGTGATATCTTATTGCTCTGTTGTGAGCCCCATTCTAGGCGCCTGTGTATACTGGGCTCAACCCTAAATACCTGTTTTTGATTGCTATTGGGTGTAGGATAAGACCGATGTTAAATAAGCTTCAGTCCCGACTTAATCAACACAACCCCTGGCGTCTCACTGCGGATCTTAAACCGCGGGCAGAGGCTGGCGTAATCTGTCTTCTCACTGATGAGCCTGATCCGAGCGTTATTCTTACTCAGCGCGCGGGAAAGTTATCCACCCACGCCGGTGAGGTGGCTTTTCCAGGTGGGAAACGCGATCCTGAGGATGTGGATCTGGTCGCCACCGCGCTACGAGAGGCTGAAGAGGAGGTGGGTGTTCAGGCTGATGAGATTCAGATCCTTGGGCAGCTAAGTCAGATCTATTCACTGCATAAGTTGGCTGTTACTCCATTTGTGGGAGTGGTCAGCGCTGATGTGAAGCTCACTCCTAACCCTGGCGAGATCGACTCTATCTTCAAAACACCGCTGAGCTTTCTGTTGGATCTCGACAACGCCCGTATCGATAAATTCGCTATGGTTGATGGTCGAACTCGGTATGTTCCCTCTTGGCAATATCAGCAGTATGAAATTTGGGGCCTGACCGCCTGGGCGCTGGCTGAGCTTCTTAATGTAGGCTTGGATGCGGGCATACCTACGCGTCCTCGCCCGGAGCGCAGCGCGTGACACAAGAGCCGATAAAACCGGTTCCTAACCCCTGTTTGGGGATTTGTCAGCTGGATGAGCGCGATCTCTGTATCGCCTGTATGCGCTCGGGGATGGAGATCGCTGAGTGGGGATTCTTCTCTGAGGACGAAAAACGCGCCGTGTGGGCGCGTATTCGAGAGCGTGAAGCGGGAGCGCGCGACGATTAATCCTCGTCCTCACGCTCGAGTGCCACAACACGCACGGTTTTGATGGTGTTCTCACTGATCTGTAGGGTCTCCATGCGGTAGTGATCTACCTGCATGCAGACATTACCTTCAGGTAAGGACTCAAGCGTCTCAATTATCAGGCCGTTAAGGGTTTTCGGGCCGTTTGTGGGAAGCTCCCAGCTAAGCGACTTGTTGATCTCGCGAACGTAAGCCTGGCCATCAATGATGTAGCTGCCATCATCCTGAGGGTGCACATCCTGATTGGTTTGAGCCTCGTCATGTGACATCTCGCCGACAATCTCTTCAAGAATATCCTCGAGTGTAACAATACCCTCAACATCACCATATTCATCCACCACTATGCCTATTCGACGGCTCTGCTTCTGAAAATTCATCAGCTGGGTATGCAGGGGTGTGCTCTCGGGTACAAAGTAGGGTTCGTGTACCACCGCAGTTATTGCTGCCTTGGTAACTTTGCCCGTCTGAATGAGTTGCGCAAGGTTGCGCATATGTAGAACGCCGCAGATCTGGTTTATATCGCCCTCATAAACAGGCAACCGGGTGTGGCGCGTCTGCGAGAGTTGATCGAGGATCTTCTCCATATCCTGATCAAGGTCGATGCCTTCAACCTCATTTCGGGGAATCATGATGTCGTTTACGGTGACATCGTTAAGCTCCAATACGCCCAGTAGCATCGATTGATTGCGCTGAGGGATTAGCGCTCCTGCCTCGTTCACAATGGTTCGCAACTCCTCAGTACTGAGGTTATGCGAGTCTTCTCCCGAGGTTTTAATACCTAGCATGCGGAATATGCCGTTGGTAATCATATTGATGATAAATACCAACGGGTAAAACAGCTTCAGAAGTGGCAGAAGCAGCAGGGCTGCGGGGAATGCGATCTTCTCGGGGTGCATCGCGGCCAACGTTTTAGGCGTTACTTCTGCGAATATCAGTATCACCAGGGTCAAGCCGCCGGTGGCGATAGCGATACCGGCATCACCCCAAATGCGTACGGCGATCACCGTTGCAATTGCTGAGGCGAGGATATTTACAAAGTTGTTACCAATCAGGATCAGGCCAATTAAGCGATCTGGACGTTCCAGTAGACGGCTCGCTTTGCGTGCACCGGGGTGGTTGTTTTTTGCCAGATGTTTCAACCGATAGCGGTTGAGCGACATCATGCCTGTTTCTGAGCTAGAGAAAAAAGCTGAACAGAATATCAGTACGACAAGAAGGATAGAGAGCGAGCTTATCGACGCGTCTTCCAATGTAGTAAACCTGTGTTATGAATGAGATGACATTCTCTGGACTCGAGCTAACGGTGTCAAGCGCTGCTCAGATACCGATAATGAGCTCTAAAACAGCCTTGGAGCCGAAGAAAGCGAGCATCAAGAGTATAAAGCCAGCCAGGGTCCAGCGCAGCGCAGTTCTGCTGCGCCAACCAAGGAGGTAACGACCGCCCAGCAGAGTTGCGAAGACAACCCAAGCAATCATAGAGAGCAGCGTCTTGTGTGCTAGGTGTTGCGCGAACAGGTCGTCAGTAAAAATAAAGCCGCTTATCAGAGCCAGCGTTAGCAGCAAGAAGCCAGCGGTGATCATTTCGAAGAGCAGCCGCTCCATCACCTGCAGAGGTGGCAATGAATTCACCAGACCGCGCGTATGGTGTTGTTTCAGCGCACGCTCTTGGCGCGACAGCAGTACCGCCTGGAAGGCAGCCAGGGTGAGTACCGAGTAGGAGACTATGGATAGCAATATATGGGTAATAACCCCGAGCCCATAACTCTTAGCGCTACTGCTTTCAGGGATGATAAGTGTAAATAGCAGCGTTAGTGCAGCCATAGGAAATACGCCGATAAACAGGTTATCGAGCTTCTGGCGCAGGCTGCTAAGAAGCAAAATCATGACCACGGTGGTGGCGATCAGAGAACCCGTTGGGAAGATACTGAGGTTTAATGTGGTCGCTTCCACCAGTAACTGAGCGGTCACGCTAGTCTGAAGAACCCATGCGAGGGTACCGGCTCCCAATACCTGGGCACGCAAGTTGGAGTCACCTGAGCCCAAGCGCTGCCACTGGCGCACTGCTGCAAATAGGTACAGCGCGATAGCGATAAGTGAAAGCAGCGTCAGCATTCCAGTCTCCCGACGGATAATTTATTGAATAGACGAGAGTTTGGCACAAATAGAGCGGGCGGGAAATATACGGGTGAACCCAAGGGGTACGCTGCGCTATAATTGTCGGCAATTGAGTTATAAAAGCCTCGGCTGGATGTTGAGGTAGAAAGGATAAGTATGTTTGCCAATCTAACGGAAAGACTCACCAGTACGCTGCGCTCAGTAACGGGCCAGGCCAAACTGACGGAAGAGAATATAAAGGATACCTTGCGCGAAGTGCGCATGGCGCTATTGGAGGCTGACGTTGCGCTGCCGGTAGTTAAAGCCTTTGTTGGCGCTGTAAAAGAGCGCGCCGTTGGTCAGGAGGTTGCTAAGAGCCTGAGCCCGGGTCAGGTCTTCGTTAAGATCGTCAACGAAGAGTTGGTCAAAGTAATGGGCGAGGCGAATGCCAAGCTCAATCTTGCGACACAGCCACCAGCAGTTGTCATGATGGCGGGCCTGCAGGGTGCGGGTAAAACTACTTCAGTTGCCAAACTTGCCCGTTTCTTGCGCGAACGTGAGAAGAAGAAAGTTCTAGTCGTATCGGCAGACGTCTACCGTCCAGCGGCAATTCGCCAGTTGGAGACCTTAGCACAAGAGGTTGATGTCGAGTTCTTCCCATCATCTGCCGACCAGAAACCGATCGATATTGTTAACGGCGCAATCCAGCATGCACGTATCCAGCACCACGATGTGCTGCTGGTAGATACCGCCGGTCGCCTTGCTGTTGACGAAGCGATGATGGCGGAGATCAAAGAGCTGCATGCCGCAGTTAAGCCTGTCGAAACGCTCTTCGTTGTTGACTCTATGACAGGTCAGGACGCCGCGAATACCGCAAGTGCGTTCAATGAAGTATTGCCGCTGACGGGTGTGATCCTAACCAAAACCGACGGTGATGCCCGTGGTGGTGCGGCCCTCTCTGTGCGCCATATTACAGGTAAGCCAATCAAATTCCTTGGTGTGGGCGAGAAGGTTGATGCCCTCGAGCCTTTCCACCCTGACCGTGTAGCCTCCCGTATTCTCGGCATGGGTGACGTGCTTTCGCTTATTGAAGAAGCTGAGCGCAAGATCGATAAGACCAAAGCTGAGAAGCTGGCGAAGAAGGTCTCCAAAGGTAAAGGGTTCGATCTGGAAGATTTCCGCGACCAGATAAACCAGATGAACAACATGGGCGGCATGATGTCCATGATGGAGAAGCTGCCGGGTATGGGGCAGTTAGCCCAAGCGGCTCAGTCTGCTCAGGCAGAACAGGGCATGAAACAGTTCGCCGTCATCATCGACTCCATGACCATGAAAGAACGTCGTAACCCGGACATCATCTCAGGCTCGCGCAAGCGTCGTATCGCAGCGGGTTCCGGTACCTCAATACAAGATATCAATCGCCTGCTTAAGCAGCACAAGCAGATGGCTAAGATGATGAAGAAATTCGGATCTAAGTCGGGCATGGCAAAGCTGGCGCGCGGTATGGGCGGCATGAAAGGCATGTTGCCGCCGGGTATGGGCGGTGGCGGTTTCCCGCGGTTCTAGAGACCTTAGACCCGCTGTCTAAAATCTGTACAAAATGCTTTCAACGGGCGTGGAGTTCGCGTAGAATCCACGCCCTGTCTAATTTTGGCCTTCGTCTGCCTGGGTAGCTTATTAAATTACCGAAGCGGGCGGAGAAACAACAATGATGGGCGATCTCAAAACCCATCCCGCGAAGTAAAGGGGACCTTGCATGGTAACTATTCGTTTGTCTCGTGGCGGCGCTAAAAAGAAGCCGTTCTATCATATCACTGTTGCAGATTCGCGTTTTGCACGCGACAGCCGCTTTATTGAGCGGGTGGGCTTTTTCAACCCTGTAGCGCGTGGTCAGGAAGAGAAACTTCGTCTTGATCTTGAGCGTGTTGATTACTGGGTAAGCAAGGGAGCTCAGATGAGCGACCGTGTTGGCCAGTTGGTTAAAGAAGCACGTAAAGCGCAGTAAGGTTCAGTAAGAGTATGTCAGAGTTTAATGCAGAGGACGTTGTTGTCCTTGGGCGTTTTAACTCACCCTTCGGAATTCAGGGTTGGATTAAAGTCTACTCCTACACTGACCCGATGGAGAACATACAGAGCTACAGACCCTGGCTCGTAAAGCGCAATGGTGAATGGCAGCCAATAAAGCTGAGTAAAACCAAGAAGCAGGGCAAAGGGCTGATAGCAAAGCTGGATAGTGTAGATACACCGGAAGCAGCCAGACTTCTCTGTGAAACAGAGATTGCAGTACCGAAATCGGCACTGCCGAAGCTTGAAATCGGTGACTACTACTGGAGCCAGCTACAGAACCTAAAGGTTTTTACCGAATCCGGCGAGTTGCTGGGTCGGGTTGACCATCTACTGGAGACCGGCGCAAATGATGTGCTGGTGGTGAAGGGGGACGCTGATAGCGTCGATCGTGAGACACGGTTAATACCCTACGTTCCAGATGTGGTGGTTAAATCGGTTGATTTAGATTCCGGTTCTATCCGGGTCGATTGGGCCCCTGATTTTTAAGCTGTGACTTATAAGTTGGGAGTCTAAGTTTTGTGGTTTGGGATTGTATCGCTCTTCCCTGAAATGCTCGAAGCGGTTACACGCTTCGGTGTCACGGGTAGAGGTGTTAAACGAGGTCTGATTCAGGTCGAGAGTTGGAGTCCTAGAGACTTTACTCACGATAAGCATCGTACTGTGGACGACCGTCCTTTTGGCGGCGGCCCCGGGATGCTGATGAAGGTTCAGCCGCTCAAAGATGCAATCCATGCAGCGAAAGCTGCCGCTGGCGGAGATGCCCGCGTGATCTACCTCTCGCCTCAAGGGCGAAAGTTGGATCAGGCTGGCGTACTTGAGCTGGCGCAGCAGGAGCGCCTCATACTGGTTTGTGGTCGTTATGAGGGCGTCGATGAGCGCCTGATTGAGACCGAGATCGATGAGGAGTGGTCACTTGGGGACTTTGTCCTGAGTGGCGGCGAGCTCCCAGCTATGGTGATGCTAGACGCCATCGCCCGGCAGATCCCGGGTGTGCTTGGTGATCAAGCATCCGCAGAAGAGGACTCCTTTGCTGAAGGTCTACTCGACTGCCCACACTACACGCGACCAGAGATACTGGATGAGATGCAGGTACCGGCGGTACTGCTTAGCGGGAATCACGCTGAGATAAAGCGCTGGCGACTGAAACAGCAGCTAGGGCGTACTTGGGAAAGGCGACCAGAGTTGCTGGAAAAAATTGATCTGAACCCGGAACAGCAGGCGCTGTTACACGAATACATCAGCGAGACTGAGAATCAGTCCGCGGTTGAAAAAGTTAGGAGCGAGCGATGAGCAGCAAAAACTTAATCATTCAGCAGATCGAAGCTGAACAGACTGGTAAAGAAGTACCAACTTTTGGCCCAGGCGACACTGTAGTAGTACAGGTTCGCGTAGTGGAAGGTAGCCGCAGCCGTCTGCAGGCGTTTGAAGGTGTAGTTCTAGGTAAGCGTAACCGCGGCCTGAACTCTGCATTCACAGTACGTAAAATCTCACACGGTGTTGGCGTTGAGCGTACTTTCCAGACCTACAGCCCAACTGTAGAAGAGATCCAGGTTAAGCGTCGTGGTGACGTACGCCAGGCGAAGCTTTACTACCTGCGTGAGCGCAGTGGTAAATCTGCACGTATCAAAGAGAAGCTCGGCGCATAAGCCACTTCTGTTTGTGAGAAAGCGACCTACGGGTCGCTTTTTTTTGGTTGAGCCAGCAAAATCGCCTACACTTAATTTACAAAAGTGGCTTGAAGTAACTGGCGCGATGCGGGCAATCAAAAAACTCTTTGGGGGAATAGTCTTCCTAGCGCTTATTGCGGGCGTTGCGTACGGTTATATCTGGTATCAAACCAAGACCTTTCTTGACCGTGCGGTGGTCTCAAGCGCGCCGTATGCACAGCTCAGCTATCGCAGTTTCTTTGTAGATCCACGTGGCGAAATACGTGTAGAGGGTATTCAGCTTGTCCCTCAGGGTTATCGCTCACCTGTAGATATTAAAGCTATCGCTCTTAAATCAAATGATCCACTCTTCTTTCTAGATGCCCAAGGGCGGCTAGATCGCGGAGAGTTACCTGAGTTTCTTTCAATTGCTGTAGATGACCTAGCGGCTGATACCGCTGCTGATTTTGTGGTGGCGATGGAGCCGAGTGAGGCGGAGATGCTGCTAAATTCCGGTGTGAATTTCGAGGCCCTCGGGTGCGGTGATGTGCAGGCGTTTACGCCCAAGGTGTCCACTCAGATGGGGATCGGTCGTACCGTAAATGATCTAGCCTTCACGCTACGTGCAGACAACGGGCGCGGTACGCTAGACCTCTTCAGTGAAGTTGATACTCAGGGGTTGTTTTCGGTCAAGGCTGACCTCTCTCTCACTTTCGCTGCAGGGTATTTGAAACCGGATACCTTTGCCGCCGCTAACCCCCGCCTGAAAGCGATAGAGATCAGCTATCAGGATATCGGTTACTTCTCTAAACGCGATCGCTTTTGTGCTGGTCTCGCTGGCGTTGACGAAGTTGAGTACCGCGAAAAACATCTGCAGTTAGTAAAACTTCAGGCGCAAAACCTCGCAATGGAGGTGCCTGAAGTGCTCTGGAACGCCTACATGGATGCTACGGCGAGCGGTGCTGATGTGCGTTTTGGTATGGATCCGGTTGGCGGGTTGGGTGCTGAAGCGATGTTGGGTTTGGGCTCTCCGGTTGAGTTGATTGATCGCCTGCGCTTGCATCTAGTGGTTAATGCGCGTCCGGTCGATCTGAGTCAAGTGGATTGGTTGGCGCTTATGCCAGATCCAGAAGCGATGTTGCACGCCACTCAGCCAGAAGTCGTAGATGAGGCAGTCAGTGATAGTCAGGCGCTTGAGCCCGTTGCGGTTGTCGACGAAGTCCAAGCTGAGCTGTCCGCTCCAGTGGCTGAGAGCGCGGTGCAGGTGACAGAGTTCCCGGGTATGGCGCCTAAGCCCGTACCCGCGCCACCTGTTAAGTACCGCAAAACTGAGTTTGATGATTTGGTAAATTACATCTATTCAGATATTCGAATCTACACCTACTACGGTAACAGAGTAGAGGGGCGCCTTGAGGC
>JABXHP010000310.1 GCA_013373575.1 Oceanospirillaceae bacterium
CTCGTGCTCGGATGAGGCAGCCGTCAGGGCGAAAACAGGATAGTTAACTCCCTGTGAGCGCAGCTCGCGGGTCAGCTCTGGCCCACTGATATTGGGCATGTAGAAGTCGGTAATTAGCAGGTCAAAAGAGTCCTTCGCGGCCGCCTCTAGTGCAGCTTGGCCATCCTCCACACTCGTCACAACTGCGCCGGCCTTTTTGAGCATCTGCTCAGTCAGTAACCTGAGCGTAATAGTATCCTCTGCAAATAGTACGCGTTTACCCTCAAGGCTCCCAACATCTGACTTAGCGGCCGGCTTGCTCGCATGGCGGACTGCTGTATTGCCAACAAATGTGAAGAAAAATTGCGCGCCACCTTCAAGGCGATCACGATAAATGAGATCGCCACCCATACTCTGAGCACTATCCTTACAGACATAAAGGCCGATGCCCGTTCCAACACTCGATTCACTACCCTGACTAAAGGCTTCGAAAATACTCTGCTGCTTCTCTGCTGGTACCCCGGGACCATCATCCGCAACTACTAAGGTCACCTGGTACTGACCAGCTTGCCCAATCAACTCGTTAGCATAGATAGTTATCCAAATATGGCGCGGTTTGGCGTGAATTGCTGAGTTACGGATCAGATTCAATAAGACTTGGCGAAAACTTGTAGCGTTAACCTCAAGTATAGGCTCAGGCAACCAGCCAACTTGAAGGCGAATATCAAGCACTCCCTCGAAAGTCACCTCTTGCGAGGTAATAATACCCTTGGTTGCCTGCACTAAATCAAGGGGTCGCAAGGCTTGCTTCTTCAACATCATCTCGGGCTGGATCATTTCGCGCAGTTGTTCAATTAACTCCAGAGCATGATCAACTGACTCTTTCACCTTCTGTTTGTATTCAGCGCCTTTGGTCTCAAAATCTTCGCTGAGCATCATCGACGCACCCAACAGAGGGGTCTTTATTTCGTGCCCAATAATGGCAAACATTCTACGATTCTTCTCAGCCACACCGGCGAGCTCGCGATTCTGTGCCTCAAGTGTCTCCTGTATACGCTTCTCACGGTCTATATTGCGACTCATCCCTAGAGTTGAGTCATCAAACCTAGCAATAGTCGCCTGCTCTAACCACTCAGGCTCCGCCTCCGGTGAGAAACGGACCTGATACTCAACTCGATTGCCAATCTCTGACAGCGTGGAAATTACTGTCTCTCGGTAAGGTTCCAATACCTGCTCTAACCAACTAGCCAAAGGAATAAACTCATCCTGACGCCCTGGGCTATGAATAAAACGTCCCGATCCGTCCTGCGTATTCTCTTCATATAAGGTTATGTTGGCGAAATTGAGCGCCGCTTTAAGTAGGTCTTGCAGGCGTACGATGTCGGTAACAGGTACTGCATAGAGCAACTGGTACTCGCCCTCTGTACTTGAAATCAACTCTGAGTAGCCAAACTGATACCAGGCTAAAGGCTCACCTGTGCGCGGGTGTCTAACGGCAACAACAACCGATCTACCCGGCGATTCTTTGGCGCGCTCTAACTCAGAGATCTCGACTGCAGTATGAACTTTACGCTGGAACTCAGTGGCAGGAAGGTCAATGTACTTTTCGAGCAATTTCGCTCTACCGAGCAGCAGCCGAAAACGGTCATTTTTGGAGTCGTGAGCAACAATCATGGCACCTGATTGACGCACAACTAACTCAACTTGCCTATTCAATAAGGCAAGCCGCTCAGCCTGTTCTTTGACTCGAGTAATATCCGTACGAATAGATAGGTAGTGAGTAATGAATCCATACTCATTCTCCACTGGCACAATCGTGGATGAGACCCAGTAGACACTGCCACTTTTATGTCGGTTCTTTACCTCGCCCTGCCAGATACGGCCCTGAGTAATCGTGCGCCACATATCTTCAAAAAAGGCTCGGCTGTGCTCTCCAGAATTGATAATGCGATGGTTTTGACCCAGCAGTTCATCTGCTGCGTAGCCACTAATCTCACAAAATTTTGCATTCACATAGACAATAATACCCCGCGCATCAGTCATGCTGACAATCAAGTGGGCATCCATTGCACGCTTCAAGGTAGGGGGAACTTTACCTAAAACGCGGGGCAAAAAATCAGTTTGCAAAGGGAATTCTATCCTAGAGATAAATCAAAGGGTTAGCCAAAGCGTAGTAAAAGCCCAGCAGATTTCAATAATCCAACTAAGGCAAATATACAATTGGTGGAGGACGGGTCTAGCGAGGTGGATCTACACGCTCAGCCGTGGTGCTGTTGATCCGATACCAACCCGCTATAGAGTAACGGTCCTTTCGTGCAGGGAGAACCTCGTGGGGAAACTCCTCACTCAAGAACAGGACCATAGTACCCATCAATGGAGTTACTTTTATTCCCTGCTTGTCGGCATCATTGAGGTAAAGGACAAGTTCGCCACCATCCTCTGCACCCCAACTCGGATTGAGGTAGACAACCATCGAGAGTATTCGGCTTCGCTGATTGCGAAAGGCATCGTAATGGCGCTTGTAGAAATCCCCGGGACCATAATGTGCTAGATGGCTCTCAAACGAGAAGAGACCCATAAACAGCCGACGATTGAGGTACTCTTTCAGACGTTCGGCCCAGTCTAGCCAATGACGTCCAGTGGGGGTCTCACCGGTAAACCAACAGATACGGTCGGTTCGCACAAACTCGTTATGCATATATTGCGCCTGGCGGCCAATACCCGCAGCACTGAAGTCTGTGGACTCAAGCCCATAGAGTTGCTCACAGATTTTACTGCCAAGTGAGTTGGGAAGGGCACCCGGGCATATCGAGTAGCCGTTCGTTAAGAGATCCGATGCAATCTGCTCAAACAAGCGCTCTTCGTAGGCTGATGCGCTAACATCCGTAGGGGTTTGAGCAGTGGACATCTGTGCCTACCTCAATGTGAACTAAGAGCGCTTTTTATTCCTATAACTTCAGCTTGGCAACCATTATTTTCAGATCATCGATGCAACCATACAGTCAACAGCATGAATTGCTGGGTGAACAGTTAGCCCAGTTCATTCAGAAAAATCCTCGCCTCTTCGTTTTAACTGGCGCGGGCGTCAGCACCGATTCAGGCATACCCGCCTATCGCGATGCCGCAGGGCAGTGGCGCTCACCCCCGCCTGTACTGCATCAAGAGTACATGAAACAGTTAAGCGTCAGACAACGCTATTGGGGCCGGAGCCTTGCAGGGTGGCATACCATGCGTGACGCCTCCCCCAGTACGGGGCATAAGGTGCTGGCAGCCATGGAGCAAGTAGGCTTGGTTGAACTGCTTGTTACTCAGAACGTGGACAGACTGCACCAGAAGGCGGGCAGTGAACGTGTCGTTGACCTGCACGGGAGAGCAGATGTAGTCGCCTGCATGCAGTGTGACCTAGAGGTCGATCGTGATCAGATGCATCACTGGTGCCGCAATCTAAATCCCAACTTCACCACACCCAAAATCACAGTCGCTACGCGCCCCGATGGCGATACTGACTTTGAGACGGACTTTAGTGGTTTCAGAGTACCCAACTGCCCAGAGTGCGAGGGCATCATGAAGGCTCGGGTGGTCTACTACGGTGACAATGTGCCAAAGGAGACTGTCTACTCCACAATCGAGGCGCTGGAGCGCAGCAAAGCGATGTTATCTGTTGGCAGTTCACTGCAGGTATTCTCTGGCTTTAGGTTTAACCGTCACGCCGCAGCCAAAGGTATTCCACAAGCCGCACTTACAGAGGGGGTCACCCGGGCGGATGAGCTGCTGCAGCTTAAATTGGATGCCTCAATCGCACCTGTACTAGAAGTCTGTGCCGAGCACCTAGGGCTTGTGTGGCGATAATCGCACTGCCGTTCTGATATACTTGCGCTCCAAATTTGCTTACTTATCGCTGGTCACTTATGTCTGCTCCCTTCTCAAGCCTCAAACTGCCAACTGCTCAACTCGATGTTCTTGCTGACCTAGGTTTGCAGACGATGACCGAGGTACAGACACAGAGCCTGCCGATCTCTTTGGCAGGCAAGGACCTCTTAGCTCAAGCACCCACGGGTAGCGGCAAAACCGTCGCCTTCTCGCTACCGCTGCTGCGCAATCTTAAGCCGCGCAATTTTGCGGTTCAGGCCCTAGTGCTTTGCCCAACCCGAGAGCTAGCGGGTCAGGTTGCTACTGAGATTCGTCGATTGGCGCGCTACCCCGGGAATATCAAAGTCCTAACGCTCTGTGGTGGCCAGCCAATTGGCCCGCAGATCGGTTCTTTAGAACACGGCGCGCATGTCATTGTGGGTACACCCGGCCGCGTCTCGGACCACATACGTAAACGCACTCTGGATCTGAGCCAAGTTAACACACTGGTGCTGGACGAAGCGGATCGTATGCTCGATATGGGCTTCCAAGATGAGATCCTACAGATTGTTGGATACACCCCCACTGAACGTCAGTCGATGCTTTTTTCTGCAACATTCCCGGACAACATCTCGCAGATTGGTCGCAACGTACTTAAGAATCCAGAGCGTGTGCAGGTTGAAGCGATAGCCGAACAGCAGCCGGATATCGAGCAACGCGTCTACCTTACTGAACCTGAATCACAAACCGAAGCGCTACTCGCTGTACTCACTGAGGCTAAGCCCGAAGCGGGTGTAATCTTCTGTAACACACGAGAGCAGTGTAACGATCTCGGCCATGAGCTGCGCCAATATGGCGTTTCCAGCGGCATACTCCACGGCGATCTAGACCAGCGTCAGCGGGATCAGATGTTGGTGCGCTTTACCAACGGCTCTCTGAGACTTCTAATCGCTACCGATGTCGCAGCACGTGGCTTGGATATCGATACAGTTGACCTGGTAGTAAACCTCAACCTTCCCAGAGAACGTGCTGTCTTCACCCACCGCTGTGGTCGCACCGGCCGAGCTGGGCGTCAGGGCTTGGCGATTTCGCTGATTTTCGAGAAAGAGCAGTACAAACTGGGGCTCATCTCGGACGAGATCGGTATGGAGCTAACACCCGAGCATCCACCCAAGCTGAACGAGAGCAAGCTCGTGGTACTCGCCGCAGAGATGCGCACCCTAGAGCTCTCTGCCGGCCGAAAAAACAAGATCCGTCCAGGCGATATTGTTGGAGCGCTTACAGCCACCAAAGAGATCGACGGCAAGCAGATCGGTAATATCAGTGTGCAGGACTTCCAGTCCTTTGTAGCGCTACCCAAAGCGCTGGCTGACAGAGGGGTTGAGATACTGCGCAATCGATCGCTTAAGGGTAAGAACGTTCGCGTACGGAAGATCTAACAGGCTGTGGCCTAATTACAAAATCCTAAGTACTGTTTCGTCCAGTTGAGCGAACTGCACTTTTAGATCTAGCAGGTGTTCACCCCAGTAGCGCTCTGAATTAAACCAAGGGAAGGCTTTAGTGAATGCTGGGTCTTCGTAGCGCTTCGCCAGCCAACCCGCATAATTGATCATCCGCAGCGCGCGTAGCGGCTCAATTAGGTGGAGTTCTCGCGGATCAAACTCATAGAACTCTTCATACCCCGCTAGCACCTCGGCTAATTGCAGCTCACGTTGCGGTCGATCGCCAGTGAGCAGCATCCAGAGGTCCTGAATCGCGGGGGCTGTGCGCGCATCGTCGAAGTCGACAAAATGCGGCAGATCATCGCGCCACAGGATATTGCCGACATGGCAATCCCCGTGCACACGGATCGATTTCAGATCTGAGTACGCTGAAAACCGCTCTTCAACCTGACGCAAAAGATCCTCAGAGATACGCTCATACGCCTCTCGAAGTGATTGGGGTAAAAAGTTCTGCAGCAGAAACTCGCGGTTATCCCAGCCAAAGCTCTGCACATCTAACTTGGGTCGCACTACAAACGGACGACTAGCACCTACTGCATGAATCCTTCCGAGGGTCTGTCCCAGGGTAAATAGATGGTCCATATCATCAAGTTCAGGCGCCCTTCCGCCGCGACGCGGATAGAGGGCAAAACGAAAATCACCGTGCTCAAAGAGGCTACGCCCCTCGTTGTCTCTTAGCGGTGCGACAACTGAAAGCTCCTGTTCCACCAGCTCAAAACAGAGGTCATGCTCCTCTTGAATCTGCGCATCGCTCCAGCGATTCGGACGGTAGAATTTAGCAATAACCGGCTGTTCGCCCTCGATGCCCACTTGGTAGACCCGATTTTCATAACTGTTCAATTCGAGGATGCGGTAGTCACTTAACCAACCCTGTGATTCGACCGCGTCGATTACTAGGTCGGGGGTCATCGTGTAGAAAGGTTGGCTTTTGTTCATGTGAACTCCGTGTGGTTAGCCGTGAATTATCGCGCTCTGGCGGCGCTATGCATAGGAGTTTTAGAGGGGAGTTATCACTGGGGCGACCTCGCATAAGCAAAAAAGCCAGGGTACTGGGAAGTACCCTGGCTTCGGGTTGCGACTAGCCGTCAGACCAATCGCCTCAAACGGCAAAGCTTAGTTAACCTTAGCGTCCAGCTCACCTGAGTCGTAGCGCGTGGTCATTGCTTCGAGCGAGATAGGTTTGATCTTGCCAGCGTTCCCTGCTGTACCGAAAGCTTCGTAGCGTGCGAAGGCGATATCAGACATCGCTTTGATCGTCTTAGCCAAGTACTTGCGCGGGTCAAACTCTGCTGGGTTCTGTGCCATAAACTGACGGATAGTGCCGGTAGATGCCAGACGCAGGTCGGTATCGATATTGACCTTACGCACGCCATGTTTGATACCGTCGACTAGCTGTTCAACAGGAACACCGTAAGTCTCAGGGATTTCACCGCCAAACTCGTTAATCACCTTGAGCCACTCCTGTGGTACAGATGATGAGCCGTGCATTACCAGGTGGGTACCTGGGATACGTTCGTGGATAGCACGAATGCGATCAACAGCAAGGATGTCACCTGTAGGTGGGCGGGTGAACTTGTAGGCGCCGTGGGAGGTACCCACTGCGATTGCCAGCGCATCGACCTGCGTTGCTTTAACGAATTGCGCGGCCTCTTCAGGATCGGTCAGCATCTGGTCGTGCGTCAGTTTACCCTCAGCACCGATGCCGTCCTCTTCACCCGCTTCACCAGTTTCAAGTGAACCTAAACAACCGAGTTCACCCTCAACAGAGACACCACAAGCGTGTGCCATATCTACTGTGCGGCGGGTCACATCAACGTTGTATTCATAGCTCGTTGGTGTCTTGCCATCTTCACCCAGCGAGCCATCCATCATTACTGAGGAGAAGCCGAGCTGAATTGAGCGTTGGCAGACTGCAGGGCTGGTACCGTGGTCCTGATGCATACAAACGGGGATGTGTGGAAACTCCTCGATTGCTGCCAGAATCATGTGACGCAGGAAGTTGGAGCCCGCGTACTTTCGCGCGCCAGCGGAGGCTTGCACGATAACCGGTGCATCTGCGCGGTCAGCGGCCTCCATTATGGCACGCATCTGTTCGAGGTTATTAACGTTGAAGGCTGGAATACCGTAGCCATGCTCTGCGGCGTGGTCTAACAGTTGGCGCATGGAAATGAGAGCCATAAAGTCTCCTAACAGGCTAGGCAGATGGTCGCCACCTAGCCTTGGTATCATTTAATTATCGTAGCGGGTACGCAGTATCGCGACGGCCGGCAGCTCCTTACCCTCTACGAACTCAAGGAAAGCACCACCACCCGTCGAAATGTATGATACATCGTTCGCAATAGAATATTTGTCTACTGCTGCTAAAGTATCACCGCCGCCAGCAATCGAAAACGCGCTGCTCTGTGCAATCGCCATCGACAGGGTCTTAGTACCTTCACCGAACTGATCAAACTCAAACACGCCTACAGGGCCATTCCAGATGATCGTACCTGCACTTTGCAAAATTGTTGCCAGTTTTGCTGCTGACTCAGGACCGATGTCCAAAATCATCTCATCATCGGCCACCTCGTCTGCTGACTTCACCACTGCCTCAGCATCCTCGGCAAAAGCGGTAGCCACAACAACATCGGTTGGGATTGGAATCTCACACTTCGCCATCAGCGCTTTAGCTGTATCTACAAGATCCGCCTCGTACAGCGACTTACCCACAGGCTTACCTGCAGCAGCGAGGAAGGTATTGGCTATACCGCCCCCCACGATGAGTTGATCACACTTATCGGACAGCGAGTTAAGAACCTCCAGCTTTGTTGATACTTTTGAGCCGCCAACAATGGCAGCCAATGGGCGCGCCGGTTTATCGAGGGCTTTACCCAGGGCTTCGAGTTCATTGGCAAGTAGTGGGCCTGCGCACGCAATCGGTGCAAAGCGTGCGACACCGTGGGTGGATGCCTGCGCACGGTGCGCAGTACCGAACGCATCCATTACGTAGATATCACAGAGCGCCGCCATCTTGCGCGACAACTCTTCGTTATCCTTCTTCTCACCCGCGTTAAAGCGCACGTTCTCAAGCAGAACGACCTCGCCAGCCGCCACTTCAAAACCACCATCAACCCAATCTATGATCAGACGAACTTCCGCACCCAGCAGGCCTGTGAGATGTGCAGCAACAGGGGCCAAGGAGTACTGCTCTTCATATTCACCTTCAGTCGGGCGTCCTAGGTGTGACATAAGCATTACAGCTGCGCCCCCCTCGAGCGCCAGCTTTATGGTTGGTAGCGAAGCTTGGATACGTGCATCCGAGGTAACCTTGCCATCTTTCACAGGCACGTTCAGGTCTTCACGGATCAGTACTCGTTTGCCACTCAGATCCTGATCCTTCATCAGACGTACATTCATTTCTCTCTCCAGAACAATAGTTATTTCGAATTAGGTTGTAGTGCGAGCCAGCGCTCAGCAACATCTAGCATACGGTTGGCAAAGCCCCACTCATTGTCGAACCAACAGATCACCTTAAGCAGTTGGCCACCTGACACTCGCGTTTGGGTTGCGTCGACCACTGAGGAGTGCCGATCTCGGTTAAAATCAACGGATGCATGCGGCTCCTCGGTGTAACCCAGATAGCCTTTCAACGTTGTGCCTGAGGCTTCACGAAGCAGTGCATTCACCTCTGCCTCTGTAGTTTTCCGACTCAGGGTGATGGACATATCCATAAGCGAAACGTTGATTGTGGGGACGCGTAGATGCAGACATTTGAATCGACCTGCCAGCTCCGGTAGCAAGCGGTCTATACCTTTATCTAGGCTAGTGTCGACCGGAATTATCGACTGTAGTGCACTGCGTGTTAACCGCAGATCTGTATTGTGGTATGAGTCTATAACTGGTTGATCATTCATTGCCGAGTGCACGGTTGTGGTGACACCCTGTTCAATACCGAAGGCCTCATTGAGGAGCGACAGCACAGGAATGATGGCATTGGTGGTACAAGAGGCGGCTGAGACAATTCTGTGCTCCGGTTTCAAATCCGCCTGGTTCAACCCTGCGATTATAGTGGCGTCTACATCAGCACGGGCCGGTTGTGAGAAAAGCAGACGTTGAGCACCGGAATCAAGGTGCTGCTGGGCAGTCTCACGATCACTAAACGAGCCCGAGCACTCAAATAGCAGATCAACGCCCAAGTCACGCCAGGGCAAAGCATCGGCCCGCTCTTCACGAAGCACGCTGATCGCTTGGCCGTCGACGATCAGTTGCGAGCCTGCGATGCTAACCTCACGGGGAAATCGCCCGTGGGTCGTATCGTAGCGCGTCAAATAAGAGACTGTTTCGATATCCGCTAACTCATTTATGGCTACAGGAACGAGGTACTTCTCGAGACCACGTTCGTAGATTGCGCGCAGCACAGCCTGGCCAATGCGCCCATAACCATTAATCGCGACCCTATAGCTCATTCAATATCCAATTTAAGGCGGGTAGAAACAAAAATGCCCCGATAACTATCGGGGCACTTGTTATACCATACTGACTGGATTAAACCAGCGCCAGAGCTTTGGCTTTAACGTTGTCCACAGTAAAGCCAAAGTGCTCAAACAGTGCACCGGCAGGAGCCGACTCGCCGAAGCTCTTCATGCCTACAATCGCACCGTTGAGGCCGACATATTTATACCAGAAATCGGCCTGCCCAGCTTCAACCGCAACACGCGCTGTAACTGCAGCCGGCAATAC
>JABXHP010000170.1 GCA_013373575.1 Oceanospirillaceae bacterium
AATCGACGTGCGAGAACATCTGCATGTTTTTCTGGTAACTGATCCAGCCATTTGTTGAGATTGCCGGTGATATTGTCATCCTGCAGACGCTGCTCTGGGTCTTGAGCATCTTCATCAGCGATGGTCTCAACCAGCGACTTCTCATTCTCTCCACCCAGCGGAATATCAATTGAACCAACACGTTCATTGAGCCCAAGCATCTTCTCAACATCTTCGACCGGCTTGCCAACATGCAGCGCAATCTCTTCCGCTGTCGGCTCGTGGTCCAGCTTTTGTGCCAACTCACGCGCTGCGCGCAAGTAGACATTAAGCTCTTTCACCACATGAATCGGCAGACGGATGGTACGCGTCTGGTTCATGATGGCGCGCTCAATGGTCTGGCGAATCCACCATGTCGCGTAAGTAGAGAAGCGGAAGCCGCGCTCAGGATCGAACTTCTCAACCGCACGAATCAATCCAAGATTACCCTCTTCAATAAGATCGAGAAGAGAGAGGCCTCGATTGATGTAGCGGCGAGATATCTTCACCACAAGACGCAAGTTACTCTCAATCATGCGCTGGCGAGCGGGCATATCCCCCTTGAGCGCTAGCCGCCCAAAGTAGACCTCCTCCTCAGCAGAGAGCAGTGGGGAGAAACCTATTTCGTTTAAATAGAGCTGCGTAGCGTCCAAAGATTTAGCATTCACCAAATCTTTATGCGCCATACTGCCACGACCTCGCCCGGAGTTTAAAAACTCAGGCTTGTCATCTTCTGATTCGTCGTTATCAGCGTCAACATCGCTGCTATCTTCATCATCAAGAAGCTCAACATCTTCTTCGTAATCGACGTTGCTACTTGAATTCATCTATATCTGCCTCATTTAAATGCGCAAAGTCTGCACACCTTCCTTGGTGAAGTCAGATTTGAAATCCTATCGTTTCGGAAGATACCGTAAAGGATCTACCGGCCGTCCATCGCGGCGCACCTCAAAATGCAACATTGGCACACTCGCCCCAGTATTACCTATTTCGGCAACGGGCTCACCAAGTTGAACTTTTTGATTCTCACGTACCAAAATTCTACTGTTGTGCGCATATGCACTTAAGTACTCTTGGTTATGACTGATAATGACAAGGTTTCCATATCCAAGCAAGCCACTTCCCGCATAAACCACCTGTCCATCAGCCGCGGCAAGAACCAGATCGCCAATCCTCCCTGAGATATCCAGACCTTTATTGCCGCCTTCCGCAGGCGAATACCCAGCAAGTATCTTGCCATTGTGCGGCCAGCCCCAGGGTATATTTGACACCACCGGCTGAACTTTAGTCTTAGAAGGTGCACTTTTTGCTACTTTCTTGGCCTCTTCCGGTTTTATTGGAGCAGATCTCTGTGACTCTTTCTTGACGCTGGTGCCCGCCCTGTCAGCGCTAGTCGAGCTACTTTTCGTTTTAAGAACCTGCCCTGCGTAGATTAGGTTTCGGTCACGGATATTGTTAATACGCTGCAACTCCCGGTAATCCACCCCCAACTTGAAGGCGATCCCTATCAGCGTATCTCCGCTTTGAACGCGATACTCATCACGCCCAACACTGACGACAGCTCGTGCACCCAGAGATTGATCGTAGACGGGGGCATAACCACCACCACAACCAGTGAGCACAAGAACAAGTGCGACCAGCGCGGGATAACGCATCTATCGCCGCGCTCCTGAGTTTTGCCGATCTAGAGCTAACACCAACAACGCACCGATAATCGCTAAAACAACAGAAACAAGTGTTTGTGGGTCAACTCCCGTCAGATCTAAGTATGCGGATGGAGTGATGTTCTGCTGGACCAGCGGAACCTGCTCGCCCTTGGAGTTCAGCGTGTAAGAGAGTGTGTATTTCCACGGCCAAACCTTGTTTAAAGATCCCAGCAGAAAACCGCCAAGCAGCGCTAGGGTCAGCTCGCGGTAGCGCTCAAATGCCCAGCTCAGAACTCTGGAGAAGCTCAATAACCCCAGCACACAGCCGAAGACAAACAACCCAAGAGTAACCAGCTCCAGCGCTTTAACGGCAGAGAGTATGGTTGAGTACATCCCCAATAGAAGCAAGATAAAGCTACCGGAGATACCCGGCAGTATCATGGCGCAGATTGCAATCATGCCACTGATCACAATAAACATTGGAGTAGCCTCGATACTCGTGGGCGAAAGGCTGGTAATCAGGTAGGCGAACACCGCACCGAAAAAGAAGATCAATGTCCGGTCCATGCGCCAGTCACCAACATGCCTAACCACCGACCAGACCGATGCAAGGATGAGACCAAAGAAAAACGCCCACAGCAGTACCGGATGGGTATCTAGAAGATAAAGTACTATATGTGCTAGAGACGCTAGACTGCTGCCAATACCCAGCAGCAGCGTGAGAAGAAAGTTGCCGTTAATATGCTGCCAAAACGCTTTCACCCCCTGAGTAAACAGCACTTTAAGGGCGATCGGATCGCAACGCCGGATAGAGTGTATTAGCTCCTCATAAATACCGGTTATAAACGCCACCGTACCGCCAGAGACACCCGGAACGGCATCAGCCGCCCCCATCATCACCCCTTTCAGAAACAACCTCAGGTAACCACTCGGACCAGCTTGCTGCAAAGTACTCTCCATCTATCAGGACCTTAATGCCCTATCGTCCCTTGAAGCAGTGGCACAAAACGCACTGCTTCTACTGTCTTCGTATCAAAAGTTGTTTCGGATCGGCG
>JABXHP010000407.1 GCA_013373575.1 Oceanospirillaceae bacterium
GCTAGCGTTAGCACCTCTGCGCCTACAGCAACTGACTTTAGTGGCCAACTTGATGAGTTTACCGATCTGCTGACGGTCGATGCCGAGGGTGGTAGCTTCAGGGCTCTACGAAACTCAAGTCTCGCACCTGAACTTCTAGGCGGTGCCGTTCTGTTGGGCGACACCCTCCCCGGGTGGATTACACAAACGGCCGCATTACGGACAGGGCTGGCAACTCAGGGCTGGGATCTATTGAGCGCCGAGCCTGCCGAGGAGGCTGAAGCTACCCGCAGGCGGGCCGAAGCACTGATTGATAGTCTGCGTGAGGCGGGCAACAGACGCATACTGGTTATCGCCACCGGTTCGCAGGCGGCTAATGCTATCGAACTGGTAAAAGAGTCGCGCGATCTGCGCTTGGTGATGTTTAACGCCAGCAGCAATGCCCAAGCGAGTGGAGATATCGCAGCGCAGATAGAGTCACTTGGACGCGCATTAACCATTGAGCTCTACACCCGCTCTCCCATACCAAGTGAGGCGAGCAGGCGGCATATCATCGCCAAGAAGCAGCGCCTCGCCACTTACAGAGCCAGACCGCTTATCGGCCCACCACTTCCAACAACCGAGATCAGCAAAGCAACGGCAAAGCGCATTTTAGGCGCCATAAAGACACTAATTGTCGAGTTTGAACAGCAGCAGTCTTAAGCAGACCTTACTATCCACGCACCTTGCGAATGAGATCATAGGCAGCTTGAATCTCCTGCGCCTTCTCTTTAGCGATCGTCATCATCTCCTCTGGAAGCCCCTTCGAGACCAACTTATCAGGGTGATGTTGCGACATAAGCTTGCGCCAAGCGCGCTTAACCTCTGCATCGCTGGCCGACTCCGTCACACCCAAGACACCATAGGCCTGCTTGATCTGCGACGTAGAGGGGGCACTGCCCTGCCAGTTCTGGTGGAAATCACGCTCAGCCTGCATGCGCGCCAGCAGCGCCTCGATCTGATCGCTGGGAAGTCCGAGCTTTTTGCACACATCGACGATGACTTGGCGCTCTGGCGCGCTCATTTCGCCATCTGCCAACGCAGCCTGAAGCTGAATTTCAAGGAAAATTAGCCGCAGATTTGACTGATATTTGAACACAGTAGCTAGCGGCTGCAGGATAGGGTCGAGGTCGAGATCCGCATCCTTCCCTTCAGTGAAGAACTTGATCGCCTCTTTACGCTTCTCATCCGAGAGGCGCATCTGCGCCATAATTGCCCGCGCGAAGTCGATCTCGTTTTCAGTGACCTGTCCATCAGCCTTGGCGATACGGCCCATTACGGTGAATGTCGCTTTGAAGAATATCTGCTGTGGGGCGATAGTTGCCGCCTTGCGGAACATCCGCTCAATCGTAAAGCCTAAAATGCCGCCAAAAACCAGCCCCGCAAAACCGCCACTGAAAAGTCCAATCGCTGCACCTATTAAAAGTCCGGTGCGAAACTTATAGAGATCTGCGCCAAAGGATTGCATTAAATCGGGTTCCTCTCGTGTAAAAATGTCTGCACCTGCTGTAGGCGCTCGGGCGTGCCTACATCATTCCAGTAACCGCGCAAAATTTCACCTCTTGCTCGATCCTTAGCGATAAGCTGGTGCAGCAGTGGCGCTAGCGGTTCGGGCCTGTCTAACGACAGATGGGCAAAAAGCGAGGGGCGAAGAAGGCTGATACCGGCAAAGGTAAATCTTAACCCAGTAGTGGGGCTTAGCTTGCCATTAACGAGCAGATGGAAATCACCCTGAGGGTGCCACTGCGGATTAGGGACCAGCCAGAGCCGCGCATCCTCTTTAGCGCTCAACCTAAGATTAAGATCCCCATACTCAACATCGGTGTAGACATCACCGTTGACCAAGAGGAAAGGCTCATCACTTTGAGCCGCCAACCAAGGAAGCGCTTTGCGCACGCCACCCGCTGTCTCCAATGGCTCATCTTCAGCGGAGTAGAAGAGTTCGACACCGTAGCGGCTGCCATCACCAAGATGTGCCTCTATCTGCTCACCGAGCCAGGCGTGGTTGATGATCATCTTAGTAATACCGGCGCGACGTAGATTGGCGATCTGATGCTCAATGAGTGAGCGATCATCAATTTTAAGCAGCGGCTTAGGAGTTTTTAACGTAAGCGGCCTTAGACGCGTACCAAGCCCCGCCGCCAGTATCATGGCGCGCATTAGCGCTGCCCCTCAAAATGCAGACCCAAGAGCGGGTGCAGTTTTAATACCGGCTCTAATGCGGCCAGCGCCTTGCTGAATTGAGCAAACTCCGGGTAGCGCAAGGCTGCTCGCTGGAGGTAGCCAAAAGTGCGCGGGATATCTTTGATATAGCCCGCCTTGCCATCACGCAGCCAGAGGCGGCAGAAGATACCTACCACTTTGAGCTGCCGCTGCATCCCCATCAGGTAGAAATCTTTGAGAAATGCTGCGGCATCCGGCACCGCAAAACCTTTATCGACAAGAGCAACGCGGTAGCTCTCCACCCACTCTTCAACAACGCTATCCGGCCACTCAATATAGCTATCACGCAGCAGCGACACTAAGTCGTAAGTAATAGGACCCAACAGCGCGTCTTGGTAGTCGATAACCCCTAGCCGACCATCCTCTAAAAGCATCAAATTCCGAGAGTGATAATCGCGGTGCACAGGTACCTGAAGCTGCGCTTGCGCACGCTCCGCGAGCTGTTGATAGAGCTTGGCCAGCGTCGCCTGCCAATCGCTTAACTCCAGTCCTAAACAGCGTCCAAGGAACCACTCATCGAACAATCCCATCTCGCGCTTAAGCACAGCATCATCGTAAAGTGGTAGCTCAGTATCGGCGATCTGCTGCAGCTGCAGCAGCGTCTCTAGCGCAGGCTGATAGGGCTCGCTTCCTCTGTCTGTTTGCAGTGCTGGGAGCAAAAGACGATCGCCGAAATCTTCGAGTAGCATAAAACCGAGCTCAAGATCAGCCCGAATGATTTGCGGGACAGCCACTCCAGCGCTATACCAGCGTTTACCAATCTCAACGAACGGATGTGAATTCTCTTTATCTGGGGGCGCATCAACAGCGATGTAGCTATCTTGGCCAGCGCGGGCACGAAAATAGCGTCGAAAGCTAGCATCACCCGATACTACCTCGAGCTTTTCGGGCGCGGCAAATGCCGATTGGGTCTCACTCCAGTGCGTTTGTACCCACTGCGTTAACTGCGCGAGGCGCTCCGCCATTCGTATCTATCCTCTGGCACTCTGTGGCCGTAATGCTTATCATGCTGGCCAAGATATTACTCGACTTTGCTAGCCGGCGGAAACGGACGCATGCCTTTAAAACCAAAGAGCCACAAGAAGCTTCTCCTCAGTGTACTCATAGCCGGCACTCTACCGCCTGCCCATGCAGCCGACGGCTGGGATTGTATGCAGACACAAGAGGGCTGGAATTGCAGCGCTGCTGACTTTGTCGCACAGCCTCAACCAGCAAAACCTGCACCTGCTCTTGCACCAGTTTCAGAACCAGTTGCTACTGAGCCACCTTTAATAGAAGCAGCAGAAACAGCAGAAACGCCGGCGGCGCCTCAGACTCCAGATCCCAAGCCTGTACAGGCAAGCCCTGTTGTCGCGCAGCCTGAAGAGAAGCCCAGCGCGACAACACCGGCAGAGGCGATCCAACCCGAAAACAAACAGAAGCCTGAAACTGAAACTCAGGTTGCAGCGGTTGAACCCATCGCAGAGAACCGAGTAGAGCCGCAGCCGGCACAACCCTCAGGCGCAGCGGACGTCTTCGCCGCAACGAACGAGAGCTACATGAACCTCGACTGGGTCACTCTCTCGCCTGTGGATACCCAAGGCAAGGTCTGTAAAGGGGGATATGTTGAGCCGAACCTATGGCTTGCCGACATCACCAGTGATGACGAAACCATCACCATTGATGCTGATAGCTCATCCTCACAACAGGGTGGCATGACTGAGCTACGTGGTAATGTGTTACTGCGCCAACCCGGCAGACAGGTGGAGGCGAGCGCTATCGATATCGATAGTGTTGAGCGCCAAGCTTACCTAGAGGGCAATATCCGCTACCGCGAACCCGGTTTCCTCTACCGTGCTGAAACTGCATCCATCGACCTAGAGAGCGATATTTCCTATGCTACCGATGCGCAGTTTATAACTCACGCCAACGAGATGCGTGGCGCGGGCAGCAAGATGACGCGCTTCCCCAACAAAACAATCGAGACTCAGGATGCACTGGTCACATACTGTGAACCGGGTAACGACGATTGGGCGATCCGTGCGCAGGAGATGATCCTGCACACAGAAGAGGGCTACGGTGAAACCTGGCACACCCGCTTTGAGGTCGCCGGCGTACCCGTATTCTATCTGCCCTACTTCTACTTCCCACTAGATGACACGCGACGCACAGGTTTACTCTACCCCACCCTGAGTCAAGATAAGGAGAATGGTTGGGATATCGCAGCGCCTTACTACTTCAACATAGCTCCAAATATCGATGACACTCTCACCACCCGTATCATCGAGAAGCGTGGTCTGATGCTTGAGAACGAGCTGCGTTACCTTAATAGCATCTCTATGAATCAACTGAGTACCGGATGGATGCCGAGTGATGACCTGCGCGACAGAGAGCGCTGGGCAATCAACTTCGACCACCAAGGCAATCCTGCACCGGGCTGGAGCAGCGCGATCGACTTTACACGCGTCAGCGACAACGACTACTTCGATGACCTTGAACCGATTGATCTGCGTATTCCCCAAAGTGACGACCTAAGCCAGCGAGCTAGCCTGAACTACAGCGCCTCCACCTGGAGCGCAAGCGCGCTGGTACACGACTACCAGACTATCGATGGGGGAGCTGAGCCATATGCTCGCATGCCACAGCTAACGCTCAGCGGAGCCGAGAGCTTCGATGCTCTTAATATCGGCTATCTGGCTCAGTACACCGATTTCCAGCACGAGACACGAACCGACGGTCAACGCATCCATCTGCGTCCAGCACTCACTTATGACTGGAGCCGTACCTGGGGCTTTATGCGCCCAGAGTTGGGGCTATGGAACTCCAGCTACGATCTTTCAGACGGTACTTCACCGACGGCAACCGCAAACTTCGCCTCTCTGGATTCAGGGCTAATTTTCGAGCGTCAGGGCGAGCTAGCAACACAAACACTCGAGCCGCGCGTTAAGCTGATCCATGTCGGCGGAGATGATACTCAAGTACTGCCAAGCTTCGACTCAAGTGCATTGGGATTCAGTGCAGCTAACTTGTTCAATACACTTGGCTACAGCGGCAATGATAGAGTTGCTCAGACCGATCAGGCCACCTTGGGGTTAAATAGCCGAGTCTTCAGCCTATCAGGACGTGAGGTGGTAACCGCGGGAATCGCGCAAGCACACTATTTCAAAGACCATGAGCGCCGTCCTGGCGATGCTAGCGGTACTGATGACCAGTCAGACTATGCA
>JABXHP010000064.1 GCA_013373575.1 Oceanospirillaceae bacterium
AGAAGATAAGCGGCCAGTTCAACTACTGCGGCATTATCGCTGTAGTTGCTAGCAAGTGGTGCAGCAAGAAAACGTAGCAGCATAAAGCTTAGCAGGGCAATTACTAGACTGCTTCCCAAACCTAGGTAAGCGGTCTGCTGCGCTTGGATGATTTGGCCGGCACCGCGGTGTTGGCCAACGCGTATGGTGAGCGCTAAGCAGAGGCTTAGCGGTAGCATAAAGATAAAACTGGAGATGCTCAGTGTGATCTGATGAGCGGAGATAACCACGGCCCCATAGTCGGCCAGTAACAAGGCTATAAAGCAGAACATGCTGGTCTCGATTAGTAGTGCGAACGCAATCGGTAGACCCACTGCAAGCTGATGCTGCATTTTTGGCCAGTTGAGTCGCAGCCGAGCCTGCCAGAGTTTCAGGTGCCTGAATTGGCTACTCTGGCGCAAAAACAAGACAGCTGTAGTGGACATGAATGCGAACGCGAGGCTACTCGCGTAGCCACAGCCAACCCCTCCAAGTTCTGGCAGGCCAAATTTGCCAAAAATCAGTAGGTAGTTGAAGGGGATGTTAAGCAGAACAGCGAGCAGCCCAATACGCATCATGGGTTGTGTTATGCCGAATGCCTCGGCAAATGAGCGCATGGACTGAAAAAGTAGCATCAGCGGGAAGCCCCAGCTAATCGCATCGAGATAGTCCTGAGCTTTAAGCATGAGAGAGTCCTCTACACCAAGCCAGGTGAACAGGGGGCTGGCATTGCGTAGAAGGACAACAGCGATGACCCCTAGCAGTATTGCCAGCAGCAGGCTCTGATGCAGTTCGGCACGCACTTGGTCGGTTCTATTGGCACCGAAGAGATAAGCAACAATCGGTGTCAGCGCCATCATTACACCGCTCATTGAGATCAGCATGGGTAGCCAAACAGAGGCACCGAGAGCTACTGCTGCCAAATCATCGGCACCCGCATGCGCCGCCATGAGGGTGTCTGCTAGGCTCATGGCCGTCATCGCCGATTGCGCGAGCAAGATGGGCCAGGCGAGATGCAGCAGGGCACGTAACTCGGTTTTATATTTCGCAAAAGAGATCTTCAACATGAGTGCTCAATTAAGAATTGGTTCGTTCCATCGCTGCCACTGCAACAATGCAGCCCTTGCTGATGACTAGCTTTACAGCTTGCCTTCTTCTTCAAGCACCGCACGTGCTATACGAAAGCACTCCACAGCCGCAGGCACGCCAGCGTAGATGCCGACGGCGTGGATGGCTGCGCGGATCTCCTCTGGGCTGCAGCCGTTATTCAGAGCGCCGCGACAGTGGGTTGCCCACTCATGGCTCTTACCCAGCGCGCCGAGCATGGCAAGATTCATCAATGACCGAGTTTTGGGGTCGATAGCATCGTCACCCCAACCAAACCCCCAGCACCAAGCAGTCATCGCCTCTTGGAAGGGGCGGTTGAAGTCATCAGCGGCTGCCAGGTTTTTATCGACGTACTCCTTACCTAATGTCTGCTGACGCATCGCCAACCCTTTATCGAACAAGTTATCCATGGTACGCCTCACTGTTGTCACTGCGTTGCTTGAGTGTGCCACACGATAACTCAATGTCCTTCGCTAGAGTAGCCTTTGGCTTTAGTTGCTAAAATTATCGACCTTTACGCTTGTTGCGCTTCGTAGGAAGCGATCCTCATGAGTGCAGTTTTGGCACCCGAGACGATGCATTTTGCTGATCTAACCTTTTTGCGCCGAGATTAGGCGTCCAATACCCCCATCAGCATGGCTCATATTCTCCCGGTTCAGGTTGGGACGAAACAATCTAAAGCGGTTCGCCAATCGTAAAGCTGCGCATGACTACAAAATCGAATTTTACCGCCGCTGCCGTCCCCAAAAGCCGAACTTCGCGCCTACTCAAGTTGGGTGGCCTTGCAGGGCGTGTTGCCGGGAATGTGGTGGCTGAGGGCTCTAAACGCTGGGTGAGGGGTGAAGCAGCTCCACTGAGTGAACTGGTACTGACGCAGAAAAACCTTACCCATGTGGCCGATAAACTCGCTCGCATGCGAGGTGCTGCCATGAAGATGGGGCAGCTACTCTCAATGGATGCCGGAACGCTTCTACCGGCAGAGCTGGCGACGGTGCTGGCGCGCCTGCAGGCACAGGGCATGGTGATGCCGAAAACCCAGCTACTCAATGCGTTAGAGTCCAATTGGGGCGAGAGCTGGATGGAACAGTTCAGTTACTTCTCATTTGAGCCTGTGGCTGCCGCCTCAATCGGTCAGGTGCATCGCGCCCGTCTGGAATCGGGTGAAGAGCTAGCGATCAAAGTGCAGTTCCCAGGCGTAGCGCAGAGTATCGATAGCGACATTGATAATGTGGTGTCTTTGCTGCGCATGAGCGGCCTTATACCGCGCGGCTTAGATCTCGATGACCTCATAGCTGAAGCTCGTCGCCAACTGCATTTGGAGGCGGATTATCTGGCTGAGGCCCAACATATCAATCAGTATAATGAAGTTGTGCAGGGCTTTCGCAGCAGCGCGAGTCTACTGATGCCGAGCTGTCATGAGGCATTGACCAGTACAGATATCCTATCCATGAGTTTCATTGAGGCCGAGGCGCTTGATACCTGGCTCAAGCGCAAGCCTGAGGATGCAGCTAGGATTCTTGCGCTGATGTTAGAGCTCTTCTTTACGGAGATGCTTGAGTACCAATTGATGCAGACTGACCCCAACCCTGCTAATTACCAGATTGATCCCCAGTCTGGGCGTTTGGTGCTGCTGGATTTTGGCGCGGTACGTCGTTTTGATACCGGCTTTACCCAGCGCTATAAGCACGCAATTGATATGGCAATTGCTCGGTCTCGTGAGGGGCTGCAGGATGCCTTGGAGGCGCTCGGTTTCTTTGCCAAGGGGGCGGACGTGGCCAACCGCGATGTGGTGCTAGATATATTTATGCTAGCCGCTGAACCTTTGCGAGCAGAAGGGGCGTATGACTTCGGCGCCTCCGACCTGGCAAAGCGCATTCAAGAGCGCGGTATGTCTGTCAGCCGTGACCCCAACGCTTGGCATACGCCACCCGCTGATGTGCTGTTCCTACACCGGAAAATGGGTGGCATGTACCTCTTGGCGGCCAAGTATGGCGCGAAGGTGAATGTCTCTGAGATCTATGCACGGTTTAGCTAGAGTTGCAATCCTTCTCGTCTCTTCGCTAGCCCTCAGCTCGACTGCCGCTCTTGCTCAGACCGCCGCCTATAACAGCCTGAGTAACCTGCAGGCTCACCTCAATACTTTTGGCACATTTACCCGAGAGAATCTGATATATCTCGTGCGTGCGGGGTATGATGGTGAACTGACGATAACGGATCTCTATGCAGATATCCTTAGTGACGGTGAGGCTGATGCGCGCTGTCAGGCGTTAATTAATGACCTCCACGGCGCACCTGCTGCTCAGCGTGTGACAAATATCTGGGTACTTCACGGAGTGCAGACCTCGCAAGAAGAGCATCGTGTATGCCGTGGAGCCCGAGAATAGGGCAGCAGCTGGGTGCAGGTGGCTACCTTTCCAGTTAGGATTGACAGTTACAGCGGGCAGATAAATCAGTAAATTGGACGGGACAAGTCGTGTTTGAAGCCTATGCGCAAGGTTTTGGATTGATTACCGCTCTATCAGCGTTATTCGGTCTATGGTGGGTGAACCAGCAAAAAAGCAGATCGAGTGAACCGGAAAAATGGGTAAAACGTGAGCGTCTGGTGCGCGCCTATGTCCGCGGGGTCGTGGTCGTCTACCTGTTACTCTTGGCTGTCAGCTACCTCTCAGGTCCAGCCTAAGTGTTGTCAGCCTGTATTGAATTTACCCTTTAGGAAGCGCACATCCCGACTTGCAGCGGCGTGCGTAACGCCAATTGGCAAAG
>JABXHP010000061.1 GCA_013373575.1 Oceanospirillaceae bacterium
CCAAACAGCAGGAGACGGTTATCATCCAGATCCGGCCGAACTGCACAAAATTAAAGGTGCAGCGTCGACACTCTATCTCTACGGTATATATTCTGTTTTACAAAATCTTGAAACTGAGCTCACACTCGGTGTACCAGAGGGGGGACTCTTTGATAAGCTAAACGAGACTTGGCGAATGACCTGTGCTGAAATTGACAAGTTCATAGCTGAGCATAGCCCGAATGTGAAGGTTGATCCGCATCCACCAAAGCAGATTCAGACTCTACCAATCGCCGCGTTAGAGCATCTATTAGCAGCGGTCGAGCAGTATGATCCTGACGAGGTCTCCAGGGTTTTGAGCCCCTTGCTTGCGACCTATGACGCTGCTCTACTCAGGGAGGTTGAACAAGCTGTCGATAGTTTCGATTTCACTGAGGCAGCCTCTATTTTGAATACTGAATTGACCGTGCGAGGAGTGGCTGAATGAAACTCATTCTAGTTGTAGATGATGATGATTTTTCCCTCTCGGCAATGCACCAATTGCTATCGTCTCGTTACCGACTCGCTTTATGTAAGAACAGTGCAAATGCCCCTGCTCTGATTGAAAAACTCTCTCCTGATCTTGTAGTCACTGATTACAAAATGCCCGGAATGAGCGGTTTTGAACTGCTTGCATGGATACGGGCCACTGAGGCGTTCAGAGAGCTCCCTGTCATAGTCCAAAGTGGTACTAACCCGCGGGAGTTTAAGGATGATCGCCTCGATGAATTGAAGGTCGACCATATGATAGAGAAACGGCTCTCTCATCGCGAACTTCCGGGAGTGATAGAGAGGCTTTTAGGGTAAGGTTTCGGCTCGTTATCTGGAACCTCAACCTAAATACCCGCGCTTAACACAAGCTGGCATTTGCTCACTCGGTGTAACTTTGGCTCAGCTTTACTTGGGGCCGCTCATTCAAACCAAGACCGCGTGCGATTGGCGAACCAAACTAAAGAGAGCATTACCGGCACCTCTACCAACACACCAACAACTGTTGCTAGCGCGGCCCCTGAATTCAGTCCGAAGAGTGAAATAGCGACCGCCACCGCCAACTCGAAAAAGTTTGACGTTCCGATCATGCAGGCGGGGGCTGCGATGTTGTGGGGTAACTTCAATCTTTTAGCCATCCAGTACCCGAGTGCGAATATGCCGTAGGTTTGAATGATGAGTGGGATCGCAATCAAACCAATAATGAGTGGTTGATTAAGGATGGTTTTAGCTTGGAAGCCGAAAAGTAAGGTTACCGTTGCCAAAAGCCCTATGACTGACCAGGGCTTTAATCTCGATAATAACGTCTCAACACGTGAATGGTCTTGAGATGAATCCAAGCCTTTACGAGTCAACGCACCAGCAATCAGGGGCAAAACAACGTAAAGCACCACGGACAAGAGCAGCGTTTCCCATGGGACTTCAATATCGGTAACGCCCAATAGGAAGCCGGTGATCGGCGTAAAGGCGAAGATCATGATTACATCATTAATCGATACCTGCACCAGTGTGTAGTTAGGGTCACCTTTCGTGAGTTGGCTCCAAACGAACACCATTGCAGTACAGGGAGCAACGCCGAGGAGGATCATACCGGCGATGTATTCGGTGGCTGATTGTGGATTGACCCAGTCCGCGAATAAAACCTTGAAAAATAGCCAGCCGAGAAGCGCCATGGTAAACGGCTTTACGAGCCAGTTTATGATGAGCGTGAGTATCAGCCCCTTCGGCTTCTGTCCAACATTCCGAATGGCGGAGAAGTCCACCTGTATCATCATAGGGTAGATCATGAGCCAGATGAGCACGGCAACGATTAGATTAACCTGAGCGTACTGGATCTCGGCTATTCTCGCGAATACTTCCGGTAAGTAGTTACCCAACAGCACGCCGAGTGCAATGCATCCGGCAACCCAGACAGACAAGTACCGTTCGAAAACTCCCATCGACCCTGCAACCCTCTAATAGGATATTTTGAAAGCGCTCGAAACGACATAGGAGCCAAACGCACTGGACTAACCCCGCCAAGTAATATATTTGTGCAAAGACAAATAGTAAAACCGAGCTCACAATGAAGAATAAATCACTCTTTTTAATCGCGCTATTTTTTCTCGGGCACTGGGCATCGGCGGCCTCGTTAAAAACAGTTAAAGTTGCGCAAGACATCTATGCCCTAGTGGGGCCGTTGGAGCAGCGTTCCCAAGAAAACCTCGGCAATAATGCGACCTTCGGGTTTATTGTTTCCAACGAGGGAGTTGTACTGATTGATTCGGGGGGAACTGAGATGGGAGCGAAGGCGATTGAACTGGCGATCCAGCAGGTTACAGAGCAGCCTATCGTAGCCGTGATTAATACCGGAGGCCAAGATCATCGCTGGTTCGGGAATCGCTACTTTGCTGACAAAGGTGCTGAAATAATCACCGCGCGCGCAACTGCTGAAGACCACCAAGCTCGGCAGGCTTCGCAAACAGAGCGCATGCAAACCCTGACACAAGACGCTTGGGAAGGAACCGTCCCGCAGGTAGCCAGCCGGCTGATTGACGAGCCGTTTGAGATGCAGGTTGGCGAAATTATGATCTCCATCATACCGGTTGGCCAGGCGCATACTCCGAATGAAAATATAGTTTGGGTTGCTGACGCAGGAGTATTGTTTACCGGGGACTTGGTCTACGTCGAACGCATGCTGAGCGTTGGGGCACAGTCAGCACATCTTTCGTGGATTGAGGCATTTTCCGAGATAGAGGCACTAAGTCCTGACGTCATAGTACCTGGGCACGGACATCCAACCACGCTAGAAACTGCTAGGCGTGATACCTTGAACTACTTAGTCTTTCTTCGTGAAGAGGTCGGTAAAATCTTGGATGAAGGCGGTGATATGCAGTCCGTCTCTGAGATAGATCAGAGTCAGTTTAGCTACCTCGCTGTTTACGATGAGTTACAGGGTGCGAACGCGCAACGTGTTTTCGAAGAGATGGAGTGGGAGTAGCCGTTGATTCGAAAGTACATGCGTAATGAATACACCCAGAGAGCGACAGGCTTGCCAAGGGAGGTAGCGCTGTTCAGGTGGCTATGAAGCTAGCGGGGCGATCTGAGGTACAGCTGACTGTACAGTCAGGAAAAAGTCAGACTATACCCCTAACCCACATGCTTAAGCTGCATCAGGTTTAGCTGGACCCGTGAAAGGCTCTCTAAGACTGACGCTTGCCCATATATTAGCTAGGATAGAGCTGCATTGATTGCCGCTTCACAATGGATGAGCGTTGTATCAAACAGGGGCAAGCTCACATTCGTCTGGTTGAGCAGCATACCGACCTCAGTGCA
>JABXHP010000090.1 GCA_013373575.1 Oceanospirillaceae bacterium
ATTTTGCTCGGTTAGAATGGCGTAGATGATCAATACGATCGATGGCGGAATCAGGATGCCAAGTGTGCCACCTGCAGCAAGCGCTCCAGTTGCAAGTGCGCCGTGGTAGCCGTGGCGTTTCATCTCAGGTAGGGCGACCGAGCCCATGGTTGCAGCGGTCGCTAGCGAACTGCCGCAGATCGCGCCAAAAAGGCCACAACCACCCACAGCTGCGAGGGCTAAACCGCCGCGGCGGTGTCCAATGAAAGCATTTACACCCACGAAGAGTGATCGGCTGATGCCTGAACGCGCCGCTAAGTTGCCCATAAAAAGAAACAGTGGAATGACAGCCAGAGAGTGACTTGCCATCTGGGCGAAGGAGGAGCCCTTCATGTAGTAGGTCAGCGTGCTGAAATCATCGATAATGGAGTAGCCGATGATACCCGACACCATCATTGCGATACCTATAGGCACGCGCAAAAACATTATTACGAGCATGAACAGGATCATTAATCCTGCAATGACTTCAGAACTCATTTTGAACCTTTGTAATCTGCTATGAGTGCAATAGGCTTAATGAGGCCGGCGATAGCCGTCAAAACAAAGCCAAACGCGATGGTGTCGTAGAAAGGCCACTCCTTCATACGCAGCATCATAGTTTCGTTACCGTACTTAGCCGCACTTAAACTCCCCTCGAAGGTGTAGTAGGCGAGTATCGCGAAGAGCGTGCCAAGTAACAGACTGCCGATAATATCCATGGTCAGTCGGAACAGTTTTGGAGCAGATGCTGTGAGAACATCAACAATGACGTTACCTAAGCGCATCTGGCAGTAGGGTAAGCTCAAGGCCACAACAACAGCCGTGAACATCTGTACGATCTCTGTATCGCCCTGTATGGGTTCAGAGAAGAAGTAGCGGCCCGCCACACTAATTACGGTGGTGATCGCCATGAGGGTCAAAACGGCCCCTCCTAAAAGAGCAAGCCACATAGTGGCTTGCTCGTAGAGGGAGACAATTGACCGGGTTTTAACTAACAGTTGTGACACTGTAAATCACCCTAAGTCTTTGGTTTATTTGCTGTATTTTTCCAGCTGCGCCTGTGCTGATTCCAGCAAAGCCTGACCGTCTAAACCGCGCTCGTTCATCTCACGTACCCAGTCAGTAGCAACATCTTTTGTTGCTTCGCGCATCTTAGCAACTTCAGCCGCCGCCATAGTTGAGCGAGTTGCCTTCTCGTCGATCATCTTACGACCTACATCTTCAGCCGCTTTGAAGAATGCACCGAACTGCTGAGACATCGCCATGCCAGAGTGGTCATCGATCACCTTTTTCAGGTCAGCGTCGAGCGACTCGTACTTCGCTTTGTTCATGCCCATTACGAACACTGATGTGTAGAGGCCACGGCCATCGGCATCCTGGATCTCAACAGCGTGGTCTACCAGTTCATGCAAGCGAAGTGCCGGAACGATTTCGAAAGGAACAACCGTACCGTCGATGACGTTTTTAGCCAGGGCTTGTGGCATCTCTGGTACAGGCATGCCAACTGGCGTAGCACCTAGGGCCTCTAAAGCCATAGCAACAGGGCGACTTGGATTGCGAAGTTTTTTACCGTCAAACTTAGCCACTGTATCGATTGCGTCACCTTTGGTGTAGACCACGCCGCGGTCATGTACCCAGAAGAAAAGTGGATGCATATCTGCGAACTCGGCTTGCACTGCTGGGTTCGCTTCGTAGTAGGCCTGCAGAGCCATAGAGGTCTCTTCTGCATCCGTTACCATGAACGGTATTTCGAAGGCCGAGATCGCTGGGTAGCGGCCTGGGGTGTAGCCAGGAAGCGTCCAGATAATATCAGCAAAACCATCCTGCACCTGATCAACGAGCTGAGGCGGCTTACCACCGAGCTGCATCGCTGTGTACATCTTTACTTCGATGCGACCGTTTGAGGCTTCATTGATTGAATCTGCCCAATCTTTGATCAGCTTAGCGTGCGCCGGCGCTTTGGCTGGCAGAAAGCTGTGGTACTTGAGGGTTACATCGGCAGCTTGGGCAGCCAAGGACATAGCAGCGCTCATTACGGCGGCTGCTGAAGCTTTTACAAGGAATTTTCTAATCATTATGTACTCCTGAGGTCGTTGTTTGTCCGCTAACGGATAATGTTTATCGGCCAACTATGGTCGCCTGCAGGTTAACACTGGATTAATCAGGCGAAGCAACTAATCATTGATCTTAGGGTCAAGCATATCGTCAAGCAAAATAGATTTTCGGGGTGGGATATCCAAAAAAGAGAATCGGCCTATCCCAAAGTATCCCCCGGATATGCGTTATTGTTAGCGCATTAGATTCGAAAGCTTTGGATTGGGGTTCTCAGCGGGGCGGAAAAGCACTGCGATATTGCCGATCTCCTGAACCAATTGAGCCTCTACAATCTCAACCAGCTCTTTGATGAGTTGGCGCTTCAGGTCGCGGTCACCCACAGCGAATTTAACTTTGATTAATTCGTGATCCTCTAGCGCGCGATCAACTTCCAGTTGGACATTTTCTGATAGCCCGTTGCCACCGACTGTGACGACTGGATTGAGAGTGTGCGCAACGTTGCGAAGGCGTTTTTTTTGATCAGTGGTTAAGCTCATATTAGAATAATGGTCCTGAGTTATAGATAGATGCCTTAAGGCTTGTAAATAGTTTACTCGCTTTGGCTGTCGCTGAGTAGATAGAGGCGAAAACGGGGGCTCTAGAGGGCTGGGGACTGTATGCCATGCTGCTAGCGTGCTAGCATCCGAATAACTTTGCCAGTGCAGTTGTTTTTCCCCCTTTGAGCCCCAATATGTGTAGTAATGAATGGTTGGCGGTTTCATCCAATCACAAAGGCGTGCATCAAATCGATGAGACAGAGCGGAATGCACTGCTCGGATAAAGAATTTCAGGCGTATGACTTACTCCAAGTTATAGCCAATCAAGTTAGAGGTAATCTGTTTGAACGATATGGCCAAGAACCTAGTGCTCTGGTTGGTGATTGCAGCAGTGCTGCTCACTATCTTTAACAACTTTAGCACTGAGGTCGATTCTCGTCGTATGAGCTACTCAGACTTTGTATCTGAGGTGCAAGCCGGGCGTGTTGATCGCGTCGTCGTTGATGGGTACACGATAGAAGGTACACGTCAAAACGGTGAGCGTTTCGAAACGGTACGCCCTGCGATATCCGACCCTAAACTGATCGATGATCTTCTGCAGCACGACGTTATTGTCGAGGGTAAGATGCCTGAGCAGCAGAGCATCTGGTCTCAGCTGCTGGTCGCTTCTTTCCCTATTCTCGTCATTATTGCCGTGTTCATGTTCTTCATGCGCCAGATGCAGGGCGGCGGCGGCGGTCGCGGTGGCCCTATGTCATTCGGTAAGTCCAAAGCGCGCATGATGGGCGAAGACCAGGTTAAGACAACGTTTGAAGATGTCGCTGGTGTCGAGGAAGCGAAAGAGGAGGTGCAGGAGCTCGTGGATTATCTGCGTGATCCCGGCAAATTCCAGCGTTTGGGCGGTCACATACCTCGCGGTGTGTTGATGGCGGGCAACCCAGGTACCGGTAAGACGTTGCTAGCGAAAGCCATTGCTGGCGAAGCTAAAGTGCCGTTCTTCAGTATCTCTGGTTCTGATTTCGTTGAGATGTTTGTTGGTGTAGGTGCATCTCGAGTGCGGGATATGTTCGACCAAGCGAAGAAGCATGCCCCCTGTATCATTTTCATCGACGAGATCGATGCGGTGGGTCGTTCCCGTGGTGTCGGCTTAGGCGGTGGTAACGACGAGCGTGAGCAGACGTTGAACCAGTTGCTGGTGGAGATGGATGGCTTTGAAGGTACCGAAGGCATCATTGTAATCGCTGCCACCAACCGCCCAGACGTGCTGGACCCCGCACTTTTGCGCCCCGGCCGTTTTGACCGCCAGGTGCATGTTGGTCTGCCAGATATCAAAGGCCGTGAGAAGATCCTTAAGGTTCATATGCGCAAAGTACCCTTGGGTGACGACGTAAAACCCGAGCTGATTGCGCGTGGTACTCCAGGTTTCTCGGGTGCCGATTTGGCTAACTTAGTTAACGAAGCTGCACTGTTTGCAGCGCGTGAGAGCCGCCGTACCGTCGGTATGGAGATGTTCGAGAAGGCAAAAGACAAGATCATGATGGGCGCAGAGCGCAAGTCGATGGTTATGTCGTATAAAGAGCGTCTGAACACGGCCTACCATGAGGCGGGCCACGCTATCATCGGTCGTCTGATGCCGGAGCATGATCCTGTCTACAAGGTTTCGATTATACCTCGTGGTCGCGCGTTGGGTGTAACCATGTTCCTACCAGAAGAGGATCGTTACAGCTTCAGCCGCCAAGGGATTATCTCGCAGATCTGTTCGCTCTACGGCGGTCGTATCGCTGAGGAGATGACCTTAGGTAAAGAGGGCGTAACTACGGGTGCTTCGAATGACATCCAGAAGGCCACCCAGCTTGCACGCAACATGGTAACCAAATGGGGTCTTTCGGATGAGCTAGGTCCACTACTCTACGGAGATGAAGATAGCGATCCGTTTGGTTACGGCGGTGGTCAGGCGGCTAAAGCGATGTCGGATGAGACTCAGAAGCGTGTTGATGCTGAAGTACGTCGTATTATTGATCAGTGCTATCAGACCGCTTACAAAACGCTAGAAGAGAACCGCGATATTCTGGATTCGATGTGCGAAGCGCTAATGCAGTACGAAACTATCGGTAGCGAGCAGTTAGATCAGTTGATGGCTCGTACTGAGGTGACTCCACCGGAGGGGTGGAGCGACATGCCTGAGCGTGAAACTGAGTCGCAGCCAAACCAGGCTGAGTCCGAAAGTACGGAAGCTGTTTCAGACGTGCCAGATTCAGGTGAAGCTGAATCTGAGTCTGATTCACCAGCTGACCCGCAGGATGACGAGAATCCGAAGCAGTCTTAATGGCTGTACCTTTAACGGGCCCGCTATACGCGGGCCTGTTTCGTTTTAGTGGCAAATAG
>JABXHP010000169.1 GCA_013373575.1 Oceanospirillaceae bacterium
TCAAACAGATAACCCGGATCTGTTTTACGGCCCGGAGCGATATGTTGATGACCGGTAATGCGATCATTTTTAATCAGCGGATACTCGCGCTGTAGTAGCGGGATTATCTCGAGTAGCCGATCGTACTGCGCCTCGGTGAAAGGGGTGTCGTCCGTACCCTCTAACTCGATACCGATTGAGAAATCATTACAGTTCTCCCTACCGCCAAAATTGGACTCTCCTGCATGCCAGGCACGCTTGTCCAGCGGGACAAACTGTATCAACTCACCGTCACGCTGAATCAATAGATGCGCCGAAACCCTAAGGTTCTCAATCTGCTTAAAGTAGCTATGGGCGCTAACATCAAGTTGATTGCAGAAGAACTGCTCAACACAGCCCGTACCGAACTGCCCTGGAGGTAGACTGATATTGTGAATAACCAACAGCGAGACCTCAGCATCAGGCCGCTCATTGTAATTAGGCGAAGCACAAATGCGTGCACCACTCAACCAACCCGAGTTAATGCAGTCAGCGGTTTTCTTCTGCTTATCTGTCGTTCTTGTCACAGTCAGTGCTCTTTAACCCGATATCCCGTACAATGCGCCCAGTTTATTGACCCATCGCGAGCCTGTAAATGTTAACGCTAGAGACCTTGCAACCCGTTATTTTCGCCAACGTAACCGCTGCTATCGAAGAGGATATCGCTAGCGGCGATATCACCGCAGAACTCATTCCAGCCGATGAGATGGGTAGAGCACGTATAATCACGCGTGAAGCGGCTGTAATTGCAGGTACGGCATGGGTTGATGAGGTGTTTCGACAGGTCGATCCCGAAGTTGAAGTGAACTGGGAAGTGAAGGACGGTGACCGAGTCATCCCAGACCAGACACTGTTTACACTTAAAGGTAAGTCGCGCAGCTTACTTACCGGCGAACGCGCAGCACTCAACTTTCTGCAGACGCTCTCAGGTACCGCGACCGTCTCAGCCGAATATGCGGATCGAGTCGCTAATACACCGGTTCGATTACTCGATACCCGCAAGACAATTCCTGGCCTGCGCATGGCGCAAAAGTACGCCGTAAGCTGTGGTGGTTGTTACAACCACCGTATCGGCCTCTACGACGCCTTCCTCATTAAAGAGAACCACATCCTCGCATCCGGTGGGATTACTTCTGCTGTTCGCACAGCAAAATCCAACCACCCAGGTAAGCCAGTAGAGGTAGAAGTGGAGAGCTTTGAGGAGCTTAATCAGGCACTGGAAGCCGGGGCAGACATCATCATGTTAGACAACTTCACCCCAGCACAGATGGTAGAAGCCGTCTCGCTAGTTGCGGGTCGCGCTAAACTAGAAGCTTCAGGCAATATCACTGACGCAACTCTGTTGGATTACGCTAAAACCGGCGTGGATTACATCTCAATAGGCGCACTCACCAAGCATTGTCGCGCTATCGACCTCTCTATGCGCCTTCTCTAGTAACATCAAATAGCAGTGCCCCTAGCGGGCTAATCGGTTCGAGCGGACGAACCCGAGAACCCGTCTGCTCCTCAACCAAACTAATAAGGCGCGTCGCAAGCCCCATGCGGCGATAGTGACGACGCACGAAGATATACTCAATCTCAGCAGATTCGGTAAAACGCACAAAGCCCAGCGTCGTATTCTCGTTAGCAAACGAGATAACCCCCGGCTCTATTTTCGTCTGGTAGTTAGGTAACTGCATACTCTCTTCTACGCAGTTCTGAAGAGAGAAGATTAAAGCAGTGGAGTTAATAGCGAGAGTGCAAGGCTGAACATTATCAGAGCAATAAAACCATCTAGAACCTGCCAAGCCGCCTTACGACGGAATAGCGGAGCCAACCAACGCGCCCCGTAACCCAGAGCGAAAAACCAAACAAACGACGCTGAAACTGCCCCAGAGCCAAATGCGACTCGACCGGCGAGATCAAACTGCCCAGCAATACTGCCAAGCAGAACGACAGTGTCGAGGTAGACATGAGGATTGAGATAGGTAAAGGCTAGTGTTGTAAGCACAACACTCTTCAGAGCGCTCGCACCGCCCGATTGATCAACTTCTAGGTACTCGCCCTTAAACGCAGCCTTGGCTGCCCTAATACCGTAGCCAACAAGAAACAGCGCGCCGCCCATACGAACAAGTGTAAGCAGCACCTCCGAATCAGCCACCAGAGTTCCGGTTCCTGAAACTCCCAGCGTTATAAGTAGAGCGTCAGAGAGCGCGCAGAGCAAACAGATGATCAGTACATATTCCCGCTTTAACCCCTGCTTCAGTACATAAGCATTCTGGCTGCCTATAGCGACGATCAAACCACCGCCAAGTGCAAAACCTTGTAAAAATACCGATGACAACCCAAATACCCTCAGAGTTAAATGATACAGATGAGATGGTTGATCCAATCCACCATCTAATCCGAATCAGACAGACAGTTAAAGAGCTAATTGACCAAAATGACCTATCAATCCAACTCCCTTTGCGTACCTCAAGGCACGGGCACACCCGATGCACCCTTCGTCGTTCAGGTTCTATCCGAAGTAGAGTCAAGTGAGGTGCTCGCCTATCTACGCCAACACCTCTTCGAACTTGCCAACAAACAGGGGTGGCAGGCTACAGAGCTACTGCAGACCCAGTTCCACTCAAAAGGCCTCTCACAGCTAAGCGCCATCGAGGTAAATTACGAGATCGATGAGTCTGGCCAGACGGAATATTACAGCGCCCTCGTCTGGTACGACATCACTCAACCCTTTACACAGATCGAAGCAGCCTCAACCGCACATCATTAGTTATTGAGAGTACCTAGAGTGAGTGCGAAACGGGTTTGACACGAGCACTCAGCAATCAAATCTGGCGTTTCACCTACAATTCCCAAAGGATCTTCTAAGTTTCTTGAGCTCCGAATTTGCGACTAGGCTTAGACCTCAAGGTTTTACACCCGCAGACACAGGCTTGCCGAGTACATCTATGCACGCAGAGGCAATGTACGCCGAAGCGATCTAGGGTTTAGCCGGTGGACGCTTAAGTTAGTCACCACTTCTTTGCAGGGACTCGTACGTGGATCATAGGCGCTCCCGTGCGCTCGGGTCTCCCAACTGGGATTTACGGAGCCAGGGATTAAAACCCGGATGGTTTTACGTCGCCGAGTGCATGGATGCACGATGAGGCGACGTCGCAGGAAAGGAAGTTGCTGGGCTGAGCAGTATACGCCCCCAGCCGGGAGAGCCGAGGGCACGGGGGCTTGTTGACAAGGGTGACTTGTCTTGAAGACAAGGCGTGCCGGGGTGAGGGA
>JABXHP010000320.1 GCA_013373575.1 Oceanospirillaceae bacterium
AGAACCGCAAGCAGAACGCCGTGTGGTTTCTAAAACTACCACTCGATGAACAGGGGTTCATGGTTGGAGCAGTACGAGATGACCTGCTTGGTCGCCTATTGAGCAATGTTGAGAAGAGCCATGCTGGCGTACCTCAAGAAGATGCCTTGAAAGAGAACCCCTTCTCCTTTAAACCGAGCGACGAGAAGATGGCTATCTTTCATGCACTTGCAGCGCGCGAAGCTGGGGAGTCTGCATCCTCACACTACGAGTCCGTACAGGCGTATCTGCAAGCCTCAGATCTCGGTGATCAGTGGCAACACCTTGCCCTGCAGGGTTTAGCTGACTTCGTCGTCCGCCTTGACCAGGCCGATAATGAGGCTTCTCTGAGCGAAAAACTGGATAAGATTCCACAGGGTCTGGAGACCCACATTCTCGGTCTACTTGAGCATGCCCACTACACTGAAGTGCTGCAAGCCAAGCTGCTTGAACTACTCGATGCAGCCCTCAAAGATGCAAATTGCGAAGCAATTCGCGTCGCATTATTGATAAGAGCTCTCTCCCCTTCGGCGCTGAACCCAAGCATTACAAGCCTTTTGGGCAAGCTATTAACATTGCCGACTGGAGAGAACGCGGAGGTTCTGTCGGCGCTAGCAACGCGCTGTGAGAATTGGCTGATGGAGCCAGCGTTGCTACACCAGTTTCTCGAGAAGCTTGCGCGCGGCGAAGCAGGACAACTCGGATTCAGTCGAATCCTGGTTGACCTGATGTTCCTACCAGTTCATCGCGTGCTCATCCTGCGCTCATTGCGCCAGCCCGAGGTAAGCGCCGAGCTTAAAGCGGCGACGGAAGCGATGTTCGGCGGCGCTTTCAGGAGTTTGAATTAATCAGGCTATTTATAGACCGTTACGTTATAGGCCTGTACGTTACAGGCCAGGAGATTATGAGTCTGTAGGGAGCTCTACGCCCAGTTCAGCCGCTTGCTGCTGGGCTTGTCGAAACTGTCGTGCTCGACTTCGGCTTTTGGCCGGCAGAGTCATGTAGTAAAGCAGTTTACAGGCAATCGATTCATCCAACTGATGCTCCTTGGCAAAGCTCAACATTGTCGTTGCCTGGGTGAGTTCAGACTTCTGCTCCAGCGCCACAGGGTTTGGTACCTCGAGCGACTCACCCTGCCTGACACGACGCACATTCAGCTGGTATTGGTACTCGAAGAGTTTGAAGGTCTCATCTTCGGTCAGATTACGTAGCTCAAACCACCCAACAGCGCGCCCACTCCAGTAGACAATGGGGTGACTCCACTCATGTTCCAGAGGGTGATCCGCGTGCATGCACGCCTCTTTATATGCAGAGCGCACAGCGGGCACACCGAGTTCGGAAGTGAGCTTGCGCAACACATCCAAGAACTCAGAGATACTTGGAGCCCAAGCGAAGTTCTCTTTGCAGTAGGTGACCGCCTGCACCAACTCTGACTCGGAGTATGCCGCGACGCTCAGCGCCCACTCACGCTTGGCAATACGGATCTCATCCTCAGATTCAAAAGTACTTTTGAACTTGTGGCCGTAGATCGCCATAAAACGGGCAAATATCGCGTTAACTAACTGCTTGGTCTCTACGCTTATCTGCGCACCAGCGGGCTTGGATTCTTGAACGCTTCCCACCTCTACCACTTCACCAGTCGGTGTCCTTGAGATCCATGACTGCTCGGGTAACCCGTTTTCGACCTTCCCGAGAATCTTGTCGGCTCTTTTCATGTGCTGATCCTATCTGCTGTGCGCCAGCGAAACTTTCAGAGCGCGCTCGACGGTTCTCTTCACCCGTCCACGCCTGTTTAACCCAACGCAAAAACCGCTGATCCCAATTAGATTCAGCCTTACCGCGTTCAACATAAAACGCAATAAACTCATCAATACACTGAGCGGCATAGTCTGGCTGGATTGGCGTGCGACTTAGCAACTCATAGAACGTCTGCGATGGACGCCAATCAAGATCCATCTCTCGACGCTGCTTTGCGCGCTGCTCCGCGGCATGAAATATCTCGTCAAGCTCATTGGGGGCACGCCAGCCACGCCCCGCCCCCCAGGTCGGCGCTGGTCCCAAGCCTTTTCCAGCGCTCTCGGGGGAATCGACTACAGGCAGACGCTGCACTGAACGCTGAGTTGCAGAGGGCTTAAGCCGAGAGGTAGGTCGCACAACCGAGGAGGAGCTCAGCTGCGGAGGACTTTTCACCGGCGTAACAGGCGCTTGAGGCGCCTCTGCAGTGGCGAATGAAGTGAGTATCTCTAGTTGATTATCCAACAACCTAAAGCGCAACTGCTGGGCTTGAGTGAGCTGCTCAAGTAGCTGTAACAGGCGCGCTTCATCCCAAAAAGGAAAGAATGTGTGTAGAACTTTAAGCTCTGTTCTGATGCGTCCACCTGTCAAAGCTCCCTGCTGACGCAAGAAACCGAGCACGAGCGCAGCGTCAACACCAAGTTGGGAGGCAAGTGAAGGATCCAGATGCAGCAGGTTTTTGGTCATTAGAGGCGGTTTTTTCTAGCTGATTGTCTTTTCAGTTTACCAGCGGGCCCACAAGGGCGACAGGTAAAAATCGACAATGGACTATATTTCACTTTAGAGTAACAACTTAATAGAGTCCGAAATAAGGCTGAGCATGATACCTGAAAAAATGATGCCACTTAAGGCCTGTCGCTTGGGGATAGATACCCACCACGAACCCAATATCTACCTTCGCAGTGACAGCCATGTTTGTAAGTCCGAGGGCTTTGAAGCGCTATCGCGTGTCACCGTCAATACCGAGCACAAGCAGATTATTGCCACGCTAAATATGGTCACCTCAGACCTCGTAGCGGAGGGGCATATCGGCTTCTCAGAAGCAGCTTGGGATATGCTCGATATGCGCTACGAGGATGCAGTCTGGCTCTCCCACCCCAAGCCGGTACTGTCTATCTCTTACGTGCGCGCCAAAGTCTATAATCAGCGCCTCAATCAAGAGCAGATGCAGGCGATCATCAACGACATTGTTGAGGGACGCTACGCCGAGGTTCATCTCGCCGCATTTATCACCGCCTGCGGTGACGACAAGCTTGATAACGAGGAGATAACCTTCCTTACCCGCGCCATGATAAACGCAGGTAGTCGCATCGACTGGAAACTGCCGCTAGTTGTCGATAAACACTGTGTCGGCGGACTTCCCGGCAATAGAACCACGCCGATTGTTGTCCCCATATTGGCAGCAGCGGGGCTGACTATTCCGAAAACCTCCTCGCGCGCGATCACCTCACCGGCTGGTACCGCAGATACTATGGAGACTCTCACTGAAGTCAGCCTAACGCTCGAGCAGATGCGCAGGGTAGTAGAACAAGAGGGTGGATGCCTCGCATGGGGTGGTTCGGTGCGCCTCTCTCCTGCCGATGACCTACTGATACAGGTTGAGCGCGCCCTTGATATTGATAGCGAGGGACAACTAATAGCCTCAGTACTGTCAAAGAAGGCCGCCGCCGGTGCTACACATGTATTGATAGATATTCCGGTCGGCCCTACCGCGAAGGTTCGCAGCCAAGACGCTGCCGAGCGTTTGGCCGCGAGCTTTGTAACGGTTGCCAAGAACCTCGGACTCGAACTCAAGATACTCTTTACCGATGGCAGCCAGCCAGTTGGCAGGGGCATAGGCCCAGCGCTGGAAGCACATGATATCCTGGCAGTGTTACAGAACCACCCAGAGGCGCCCGACGACCTACGTCAGCGGTCCGCACTTCTGGCGGGCGCCATGTTAGAACTAGCGGGCAAATCTAAACCCGGAGAGGGTGAAAAACACGCACTGGAACTGATCAAAAACGGGGCAGCTTGGAGCAAGTTTAAAGCTATCGCCATGGCACAAGGGGGGTTAAAATCACCGCCCGTAGCCCCCTATCGCTATGAACTACTGGCACAACGCACTGGCAAGGTAGAAGCCGTAGATAACCGCCTGCTAGCTAAAGTCGCGAAGCTCGCTGGAGCTCCAGCCGACCCAGCCGCCGGAGTCGAAATCCATGTAAAACTCGGTGACACAATTTCGCAGGACAGTGCGCTCCTAACTGTCCATGCAGAGAACTCAGGCGAACTCAATTACGCTGTCGAGTTTCTTTTAGAACACCCTGAGCTTATACGGGTAAATGAGGTCTGAGCGATGCAGAGAGTTCTATTTAACTTAGCGCCCGATACAGATCTGGGCGAGCGTCTAGCAACTAACTTGGGCGCTTTGGTTGGCGACATTGAGTCACGCCACTTTCCAGATGGCGAACTCTATCAACGCGTACTAACGCCAGTTGAGGGCCAGGATGTGGTCATATTTGCTGACCTCTTCCACCCGGATGGCCAGCTATTCGAACTTCTATCTCTGGGCCATACGCTGGAAGAACTAGGAGCAACGCGCCGCACGTTGGTAACACCCTATCTCCCCTATATGCGACAGGACAAGCGCTTCCACTCGGGCGAATCGGTCACTTCGAGACACTTCGCCCACCATCTATCACAAGCGTTCGACCAACTAATCACCGTAGACCCTCACCTACACCGCTACACCAGCTTAGACGAGATCTACCAGTTAGAAGGGATAGTGGTGAGCGCCAAAAGCGCCATCACAGCGCACCTCAAACAGCTCAACGAGAAGCTACTACTTATAGGCCCGGACGAGGAGAGCGAACAGTGGGTCGCAGCAATCGCTAAAGAGACGAATGTACCTTTTCAGATACTAGCTAAGCAGCGCAGTGGCGACTATGAGGTGGAGGTATCGCGTCCGCAACTTGCCCCCTTCGCTGACCACCGCCCCGTCCTTGTTGATGACATCATCTCCAGTGGTCGTACTATGCTCGAGACTCTCGCACACCTTAAGGAGTCGGGACTCTCAAGACCCCTAATTATTGGCGTACACGGCATATTCGCTGGTGACGCCTATCAACTGCTGATGCAAGAAGCGGAAGTTCTTACTTGCAACTCGATACCGCACCCGAGCAACGCAGTGGACCTCCTCGACACGCTAACAACTGCCTATTTAGGCGCACTGGCGTCCTGAATCGATGCAGCGCTTCGAGCAGGAACCCGAACTAAGTTATCACCAAGGCTATCTGAACCCAAACTCAGCAGATACCTTGCTTGATAACCTAGAGAAGCAACTCGAGTGGCGCCAGGACTCTATTCACCTATACGGTCGATGGGTCGATATACCGAGACTGCAAGCTTTTATCGCCGACCCCGGTATTAGTTACACATACTCTGGACTCAAGCTCACAGGCAAAGGCTTTCCTGCAAGCTTAGAGTCTCTGCGCCGGCGTCTAGAGGAGGAGTTCGCGCACCCCTTTAATGCAGTGCTGGCGAACCTCTATCGCGACGGCCAAGACAGCATGGGATGGCATAGCGACGATGAACCTGAACTCGGCGAGCACCCAGTGATTGCGTCGATTAGCTTGGGCTACTCTCGCAGCTTCAAATTTCGCCCAAAAAAAGGAGGCGCGAGCTGGGGGATTGAACTCGAGCACGGCTCACTGCTCTGGATGGGCGCGGGTGTTCAGAGCCGCTGGCAACATTCACTCCCCAAGCGCGCTCGCTGCAACGGTCCACGAGTGAACCTCACATTCAGACATATAGGTAACTTCTGACTCCCAATCAATGATCTTCAGTATTCAGCCTAATATCGGCTGAATAGCAACGAGATCTGTCCTATGCTTTAACAGAAAGCAGTACTAGGAGCAGATATACCATGCCAAATTCAACCATTGAGCAACTTCTCGCCAAGCTTAAGATCCGCGGCGACGAGATCTCTTCACGCACACCTTTAACCATTGCGGTGTCTGAGGATGATCTGGTTCGAATAGAAGCGCTTAGCCGACTCTACAAGTTGCCTATGGAGGAGCTTAGCGCTCAACTTATGTCAGAAATTTTACAGCAGGTAGAGGCTCGCATCCCTTACAAACCTGGCCCTAAGGTGATTCGCGTTGAGGATGAAGAGCCAATCTACGAGGATATTGGTGATATGCCACGCTACCTTGAGATCAAACGCAGCATCGAGGGGAAATCTAAACACTGATAGCTCAACTTCAATGGCTGTTTTAGGGTCGGTTCAAGGGCTAAGTCGCCAACTATTTTACCGATTTAGCCCATTTAGCAACCCACTTTGCCGCGGGCTTTTCAGGTTCGTAATCGACACGACCATCGATAAAGAGCGGTTCACCGATGCACTGCATCCCCAAAGAGTCTAGCAGTGCTTTGAGCCGCTTTGAGCCTCCATTGAAGATGTCATAACTGCTGTCCCCCAAACCGATGAGACCGTAGCGCCGTCCATAAAGGTTAGGAGTATCATCCATCAACTGACAGTAGAGCGGCATGATGTTGTCGGGGAGGTCCCCCATACCGGTTGTCGAGGTACAAATCAGCGGCACCGTGCTGGAGTCAGAGGTAATATCAGCCAAGGCTGGTGCATCACTGATACGTACCGAGTGACCCTTTTTACGCAGCACATCAGCACAGGCGCGCGCGGCTTCCAGAGAGTTTCCGTACATTGTGCCAACCAGTATTACGATCTGAGCCATCTCCACTCCCAAATTTCTCAAATTACCTAGGGTATCTGCGAATAACTCCCTGAGCTCTCAGCAGGGACTTATTGGCAGGCTCCCCATCGCTCTGCTCTACGCAAACCCTAGCAAAACAGCGCACAACCTATCCCCAAAAAGTAATAAACCCCGCAAAAGCGAGGTTTATAGTTGGCATGGCAGTGTCAGGCTTTCTGAAAAAGCAAAGCGCTCCCAGACCTAGGGTTAAACCCTAATTAAGCTACAACAGTTACGTTGTCAGCCTGTGGGCCTTTCTGACCCTGAGTTACTTCAAAAGTAACTGTCTGGTTTTCAGCCAGAGAACGGCGACCGTTACCGTTGATAGCACGGTAGTGAACGAAAACGTCTGGACCACCTTCCTGCTGAATGAAACCAAAACCTTTTTCGTCGTTGAACCACTTAACAGTGCCGGTTACGAGCTGTGACATTATTTGCCTCTTTTTTCATTGTTGACCACTTGGGCCTTTTTACTGGGTCGTTGACCCTCTTTTCTCAGATACACGAGTGTATCTACCATACCGCCCTAGGGCGTACCGCTAGAGCGGTATCTTTCATCATGCAGGTTTTATACCAACATTCAGAAATTTTCTTACGATTTGCTTACGACCCGACGGCTCTTATCCGATCAACAGATCGATAAATCGCGCAGACGAGCGAACGGCACAGACTTTGAGGCACTGCGAGGGTTTGCATACTGTTCATTTTTCAAAAGGCGAGGTGCCACGGAAGCAGGAACAACGAGCTTGGAACGCTTAAAGAGTGCGGTGACCCGTGGGTCAGGGTGTGTGCTGTGTTGCAAAAATTCTCTCCGCGCCCTTCAGGGGTCGGCGCGAGTTGTTTATATATTACTCAGCACTATACACTGCCGACAACCAAATACAAGTAGGCATTAGCAGAAACTTATCGGATTTGATGACGGGTTTTCGCTCTAGCTTTACCGCGCCCTTTACCTAACTTCGCGTTTGACCCGGTATTCGGCTTCGTTTTAGAGCCCGCAGTGGAACCTGCGCTCGTCTGACTCTTCATCTGAGCTCCACCGTTTGACCTTGGCGGCAGACCTGTGTGTTGCGTCAGCAACTTGCCACGCCGACTCTTCATCGCCTGACCGGAATTTTTCCGCCTTGGGCTGGCGTACTCCGCCTGATCGGGCTGAGTCTCGGGTATCAACTGATGAGGCTTATCACCAATAAGGTCGGCACGCCCCATCTGCTTGAGCGCCTCACGAAGCAGCGGCCAGTTGTCTGGATCATGCCAGCGCAGAAACGCTTTGTGCAGACGGCGTTGACGCTCACCTTTGACACTCTCAACCTTCTCGGCACTGCGTTTGTAGGACTGACGTTTAAGCGGGTTACGACCCGTATGATACATCGCCGTAGCCGTCGCCATTGGCGAGGGGTAGAAAGCCTGTACTTGGTCAGCTTTGAACTCATTGCGTTTGAGCCACAAAGCGAGGTTCATCATATCCTCATCGGTAGTACCCGGGTGAGCCGCTATGAAGTATGGAATGAGATATTGATCTTTGCCCGCCTCTTTAGAGAAACGTTCAAACATCTTTTTAAACTCATCGTAGGTGCCGATCCCAGGTTTCATCATATGATCGAGCGGACCACGTTCGGTATGCTCGGGAGCAATCTTAAGGTAACCACCAACGTGATGAGTAACGAGCTCGCGAACATACTCGGGGTCTTCAACAGCGAGGTCATAACGCAGCCCAGAAGCGATTAGAACCTTTTTAACGCCCTCAAGCTGACGCGCTTCGCGATAGAG
>JABXHP010000299.1 GCA_013373575.1 Oceanospirillaceae bacterium
TTACCAAGTCTGAAATTGCACAGAATGCACAATATGAAAACGGCACCTGGGATTTAGGTCCTAATGCATTCGTCATAGCGCGACTCAGTTAAGTTACTGAAATAGAGGGACTACGGCCCCTCTTATTCCACATGCGTATAGCCCCTTCTCTTAATCGTATAAATTAAATCATGTTTAAGTTTAGAAAAAGTATCGACAGGCGAGTTTTTTCTGCTACGATACGGGCTCAATCTAAAACGTTTAAGTAAAGATTAGTAATACGCATCGCGCTCTATTCTAAGAGTTTTTCTTAAACGTTATACCGGATGCACTCATAGACTCATCAGCATAGAGCTATCAAAGCAGGGGCGCCGGTAGAATAACGACAAATTACACTCTGGAGGTCATTGGTGGCATCGGTTCAACTAGTCAATCTTAATAAGATCTACGGCGAAGGCACCAAGCAGCCCGTCCACATCCTACACGATGTGAATCTTGATATTACTGACGGCGAATTTGTCGTATTTGTTGGCCCGTCCGGCTGTGGTAAATCAACTCTGCTTCGCTGTATCGCAGGCCTTGAAGAGATCTCCTCGGGCGACCTAAACATCGATGGCGAGCGCGTCAATGACCGTACTCCGAAGGAGCGCGGCATCGGCATGGTATTCCAGTCATACGCGCTCTACCCACACATGAGCGTCTACCACAACATGGCATTCGGTCTTGAGCTGGCAGGCATGCCAAAGGATCAGATTCGTGAGCACGTTACCGCTGTCGCTAAAACACTGCAGCTCGACCACCTGCTTGATCGCAAACCTAAGGCGCTCTCTGGTGGTCAGCGCCAGCGTGTTGCTATCGGTCGTGCGATTGTACGCGAACCGAAAGTATTCTTGTTTGACGAGCCCCTATCTAACCTAGACGCGGCACTGCGCGTGCAGATGCGTATCGAGATCGCGCGTCTACACGGTGAACTGAAGAACACCATGGTGTACGTAACGCATGATCAGGTAGAGGCGATGACGCTGGCTGACAAAATTGTTGTGCTTAGCGCAGGTCGCGTGGAGCAGGTCGGCGCACCTCTGGAGCTCTACCATCGCCCAGCAAACATGTTCGTTGCAGGCTTTATAGGCTCTCCGAAGATGAACTTTATCGAGGTAGATACGCAGAACGCTAAAGACACCTCAATTACTCTGCAGCTTGGTGAACAGTCGATGGTTCTGGCACGCAAAGCGGAGGGTATGAGTGGTAAAGCAACCCTTGGCATCCGCCCTGAACACTTCACAGTTGATGGCACCGGCGATCTGTTTGTAGAGAGCAAGGTCAGCGTGGTTGAGCACCTAGGCGACCAGTGCATGCTCTATATGGAGCTTGATGGTATGGATGGCCCACTCGTCGCGGTCGCTGACGGTGACTTTATGGCGCAGAAAGGTGACGTCCTCAAGCTGGGCATTCCAGCCAGCCGGGCACACCTATTTGACCAGAACCAACAGCGTGTTCTACCCCTTGGCGAATAGCTGGGTAGACGAGCAATAGAATTAGATTTCATGCCCTAGGGCGTGATCTTTTTGAGGACGGGCGCCTCAGCAGATGCAGACAGCCCAACATAATAAATGAAGACAATAGAGGTTTGCTCTAATGAAAAATCTACGTAAGACCCTAGCAGTCGCTGTCGCTCTTGCTACCGTTTCTGGTGCTGCATCAGCTGCTGGCTTAAAATTCGACAAAGCAGACAACCGTTTCTCCTGGGATTCGCTGTCTAAATTCGAATCAATGGACCTTAGCGGTAAAACTATCCGTTTTGATGGCCCATGGATCGACGGCGATGCGGACAACCTACTGACTGTTCTGGCTTACTTCGAAGAAGCAACTGGCGCTACTGTTGAGTACAACGGATCAAACGACTTCGAGCAGCTCGTATTGGTTGATATGAAAGCGGGCAACCCACCTAACCTAGCAGCATGGCCTCAGCCTGGTACAGTTGCTGAACTGGCGGCTCAGGGTAACCTCGCTGCACTGCCAGGTAGCGTTGAAGCTGCAGTTAAGGATAGCTACGCTGCTGGACAGAGCTGGGTAGACCTAGGTACTTACGCTGGCGCGGACGGCAAAGAGGCAATGTTCGGTCTCCCATACAACGTTAACCTGAAATCACTGGTATGGTATGTACCAGAGAACTTCGAAGAAGCAGGTTACGAAATCCCACAGTCAATGGAAGAGCTTATCGCACTGAGCGACAAGATCGTTGCTGATGGTGGTACGCCTTGGTGTATCGGTATGGAGTCTGGTGGTGCGACTGGTTGGGTCGGCACTGACTGGATGGAAGATCTGATGCTGCGTACGCAGACTCCGGAAGTTTACGACGCTTGGGTTTCTAACGAAATGCCATTCAACGATCCTAAAGTGATCGAAGTCATGAACACCTTCGGTCAGTTCGTACTGAACGACGACTATGTTGATGGTTCATCGTCTGCTGTCGCTTCTATCTTCTTCGGCGACTCTCCTAAAGGTCTGTTCGACACTCCACCTAAGTGTTACATGCACCGTCAGGCGTCTTTCATCCCTGCGTTCTTCCCAGATGAGTACAAAGAGACTGTTGGAACTGATTCTGACTTCTTCTACTTCCCATCTTACGCTAGCAAAGATCTAGGTAACCCAGTTCTTGGCGGCGGTACGCTGGTAACTATGATGAAGGACTCTGAAGAGTCACAGGTTCTGATGGAATACCTCACTACTCCAATCGCACACGAATTGTGGATGGCTGGCCAGGGCTTCCTGACACCACACAAAGGCGCGAACCTGGAAGCTTACTCAAGCGACACGCTGCGTAAGCAGGGTGAGATCTTCCTGAACGCAACTACCTTCCGCTTCGACGCATCTGACCTGATGCCTGGTGCGATCGGTGCAGGTGCATTCTGGACAGGTATGGTTGACTTCACTTCAGGCAAATCTGCTGAAGAAGTAACCACTGAAATCCAGAAAGCTTGGGATGCTATCAAGTAATAGCTCTCCCGATTAACCTCTGGGGTCGCGCCTACCCTAATGGCAGGCGCGATCCTAGAGGCCGCACACCCACACTTTACAACTCTCGAGACCAACATGACTGAACAGATCTATTCAGCCCTATTAGCGATCCTGATTGGCGTCACTGCCGTCGTCGTCTACTTCTGGGGCAGTAACTGGATTCTCGATACCCTTATTTCACGTTCTAAGCGTGATAACAAAGAGGTACTGCGCGAGAAGATCCGTCCATGGTTATTCGCTGGACCGGCGATCTTTTTCCTGACGCTCTACCTGGTCTACCCCGTTTTCGAAACGCTCTGGCTGTCGTTTCACAACGCGGACTCCAGCGCGTTTGTTGGCTTTGCCAACTACGAGTGGCTCTTCGCCGATAGCGAGTTCCACCAAACACTTAAGAACAACCTTTTGTGGTTGATCATTGTACCCACACTGTCGACTGTTCTGGGTCTCGCTGTAGCTGTGCTCGCGGACCGTTCGAAGTATGGCACCTTCGCAAAATCTATCGTATTTATGCCAATGGCGATCTCATTTGTAGGCGCATCGGTCATCTGGAAGTTCGTCTACCACTACAACGGTGAGGGCGACATCCAAATCGGCATTTTGAACGCGATCGTCGTAGCCTTTGGAGGCGAACCACAGTTCTGGCTCTCCATCACCACTTGGAACTCTGTTCTGCTGATGCTTATTCTGGTCTGGATCCAGACCGGTTTCGCTATGGTTATTCTCGGTGCTGCTCTGCGCGGTGTACCGGAGGAGACCCTTGAGGCGGCTATTATTGATGGCGCATCACGTCGCCAGCTCTTCTTCCGCATAACCCTGCCGCAGATTATGCCTACGGTTATCGTGGTTTGGACGACTATCGCGATCCTAGTACTCAAGGTCTTCGATATCGTACTCGCAATGACCAATGGTCAGTGGGAGACGCAAGTTCTCGCCAACCTGATGTACGACTGGATGTTCCGCGGCGCCGGCGACTTTGGCCGCGGCTCTGCTATCGCGATCATTATTATGATCTCTGTTATCCCAATTATGGCGTGGAACATCTACCGTTTCCGCAAAGATGAGGCTGGACGTTAATGAGTGTTTCTAAATCAAAAATCCCAGCATTTTTTAATAGCACTGCGCTTATTGCGCTGGTCATTCTTTGGCTAGTGCCGACGTTGGGTCTATTTGTCAGCTCAATCCGAGATAAAGATGCGCTTGCGGCGTCGGGCTGGTGGACTGCGTTCAACGCATCGACCCAGGTGACCTTTGCGCGTACTGTCGCCCCTTCTGAGCAAGTTAAAACTGACGAGGGCTACGTCCTAGCTGGCCAACTGACCAGCAACGAGGGTGAGTTGTACAGCCGAATTATGGCCTTTGGTAGCACTTCGAATACGCCTCAGGAAGCTGAGCCCGGGTCAGTGCTGACCCTCAAGAACGGTGACCGTCTGCAGGTTAATGAGGACGGTAGCTACAAGTACATCTCCGACAACGAGATTAAAGGCAGCCGCGGCAAGCGTCTCTTCTTCGCTTATGCTCAACCGGCGGTTTTCACCTTAGAGAACTATGAAAACGTGTTGACCAAAGGCAAGATCGGCCAGGCCTTTTTGAACACACTTGCTGTTACGATTCCTGCCACGGTGATACCGGTTTTGATTGCCGCTTTTGCCGCTTACGCCTTCAGCTGGATGCGCTTCGCGGGTCGCGAATGGCTCTTCGCGGCGGTGATCGGCTTATTGGTCGTACCCCTGCAGACTTCTCTAGTGCCTCTATTGCGTCTCTACTCGGATCTAGGACAGGCTTTCGGCTTTGAATCCAAAGGTTATGTTGGCGTCTGGATGGCCCATACCGGATTTGGTCTGCCGCTAGCGATCTATCTGATGCGGAACTACATGCGCAGTTTGCCAGGTGACCTCATAGAGTCAGCCCGTGTCGATGGCGCAAGCCACTTCCAAGTATTTGTACGCATCATTCTGCCGCTCTCTGTACCCGCGCTTGCGAGTTTCACCATCTTCCAGTTCCTCTGGGTTTGGAACGATCTACTCGTAGCCATGGTATTCCTCGGTCAGGGCGAGGATCAGATAGTACTCACAGCGCAGTTGCGTGCGCTCCTCGGCACTCGCGGTTCAAACTGGGAAGTGCTCACCTCCGGTGCATTCATAAGCATAATCCTGCCGCTTGTCGTCTTCTTTGCACTGCAAAGGTTCTTTGTACGCGGCCTCGTTGCCGGCTCGGTTAAGGGTTAATTTGAAGGGGGCAATAGCCCCCTGATAGCGATATATAGTGCGGGCTCAAACCCGTGGAGAAGTTCTATGTCTCAAAGTAACTGGTGGAAAGGCGGCGTAATTTACCAAATCTACCCGCGCAGCTTTATGGATAGCCGCAGTGATGGCATCGGTGACCTCAAAGGGATCACCATGAAGCTTGAGTATGTTGCATCACTCGGTGTTGATGCGATCTGGCTCTCGCCCTTCTTCAAGTCACCCATGAAAGACTTTGGCTACGATGTCTCCGATTACCGCAATGTTGATGAGATGTTTGGCTCTATCGAGGATTTCAAAGCGCTGATTGAAGAGGCGCACCGCCTCGATCTTAAGGTGATCATCGACCAGGTTATCAGCCACTCTTCAGAGGAGCATGAGTGGTTCAAAGAGAGCCGCTCTAGCCGCGACAACCCTAAAGCCGACTGGTATGTCTGGGCAGACGCGAAAGAGGACGGTACGCCGCCTAA
>JABXHP010000120.1 GCA_013373575.1 Oceanospirillaceae bacterium
GGTAGGGACTTCTAAGGTAGAGATCGTCGAATGGGTTAATCGATTACTGACCAAGCAGGATGATTATGACGCAATGGCGCAGTCGGTGAATCCATACGGTGATGGCAAAGCTTGTCAGCGGATTGTTGCATTTTTGGAAACGGCAAGTAGGGGTTCTTAGTGGAGTAGTGGATGAGAATTCTTGTTACAGGCGGTGCAGGTTACATTGGCTCCCACACCGTATTGGTGTTACTTCAATCAGGTTATGACGTAGTTGTATTTGATAATTTGTGCAACAGCTCTAGGAAGTCTATAGAGCGCGTATCATCGATAGTAGAACGGCAAGTGAACTTCGTAGAGGGTGATATTCGAAATCCTGAGGAGTTGGGTTCCGTTTTCAGTAAATATCACATAGACGCCGTTATTCATTTTGCTGGGTTGAAAGCCGTAGGTGAGAGCGTGCAGAAGCCTGCTGAGTACTACGATGTCAATGTGGGCGGAACAGCTAAGCTACTCTTAGCTATGCAGAAGGCAAATGTCTCTCGAATGGTGTTCAGCTCAAGCGCCACTGTCTACGGAGTAGAAGCTCCGACGCCCTATGTAGAGAGCTTGCCTCGTGGATCAACGTCCAACCCCTACGCCACGTCCAAAGCAATGATTGAGAAAATGCTCGAAGATCAGTCCATTGCGCATCCAGATTGGTCGATAGCGTTACTGCGGTATTTCAATCCCATCGGTGCACATGAAAGCGGATTAATCGGGGAGGATCCACTCGGTATTCCAAATAACCTAATGCCGTTTATGGCTCAAGTAGCCGTAGGCCGGAGGGATCGGCTCGCTGTGTTTGGTGGCGATTATCCTACCCCGGATGGCACCTGCCGTCGTGATTATTTGCATGTGATGGATCTGGCTGAAGGTCATGTTAAAGCGCTTGAGAGCTTATATAAGTCTGGTTGCTGTGCATACAATCTCGGGACTGGCTCACCCGTATCCGTGCTAGAAATGATATCGGCATTCGAATCCGAAACGGGCGTTAAAATCCCGTATAAGATTGCGCCGCGTCGTGAAGGCGATCTAGCCGAGTTCTGGGCGGATCCTTTAAAAGCGAACCAACTACTTGGATGGTCAGCTAAACGATCGCTCAATCAGATGATGGCGGATACGTGGCGGTGGCAGAGCCAGAATCCTGATGGTTACAATTGAAGCATTGGGTAAGGCGAGCTGGCAAAGTGGAGCAGCTTTGAAGTGATGTTTCCTGATGACAAGTTTAGCGCCGCCATCGAGGTTTTGCCTCTAGTTTCTATAGATCTCTGCGTGGTCTGTGATGGCGCTTTGTTGCTTGGTAAGCGAGTCAATAAGCCTGCCCAGGGTCATTTTAATATCGGCGGTAACACCTCTACCTCCTTGGTCTCGCGGCCGAAGTCTGAGAAGAGACTTGCTCTAAGCTGATCTTGCGAGAACATCTAGTTGCCGAGCGGTAGGTTTTTAAAATTCTAATACCGGAGGGCAGCTTGGCTGCTCAGTAGTGCAGTAGTTCAGGCGCAGAATTCCCCCCCCCCCCATCAAAACCAGTTTTTAGGTATGCGCTTTCCAGTTGAAGAGATAAAAGGTAGCTCAGCAAACCATCGCCCCTCGACGCCTTTTTGGAAATTAGCGGTACTGCATTCCCAAGATACTGTGTAGAATTAACGCCCGACGGTTCGCCGTAATATTGGGCTTTCTTAGTAAATGACTTGCTATGTCGCGCCGCTATCTGGTGTGAAGCTATAGGTATTCTGTGATTCTCGCTCTCCTCAGTTTATTGCCTAGTCGGAATATTTAAAATAGGCAAAATCCTCTGGGGGCTTGATCACGAAAGCTGGTATGCAGCTTGCGATAGCGAAGCGGTTGTGTTTGCCCTTAGGAAAGCAATACCCACAAGCAGAGAGCACTGACCTAGTGATACCAGTTACCAAACCCTATCTTCCCGATCGAAAAAAGTTGGCGCGGTATATCGACGGTATTTACGATCGTCATTGGTTGACTAATAACGGTCAGCTATTGCAGCGGCTGACTGAGCGACTGGAAGACTACCTCGGGGTAAAACACTTACTTCTCGTTTCAAACGGTACCTTAGCTCTACAAATCGCATATCGAGCCCTTGGGATCAATGAGGCTGTTGACAATGCTCCAGCCCAAGCGATAACAACGCCATTTACCTTTGTTGCTACAGCTAGTTCGTTAAAGTGGGAAGGGATAGAAATAGTCTTTGCGGACATAGATCCAAAAACATGGTGTTTAGCACCGGAAAAAATCCTATCGAAAATAACGTCAAAAACCCGGGCGATAGTACCAGTGCATGTATTCGGGAATGCCTGCGACGTAAAGTTCATTGATCGCTTGGCTGCAAAGCACAATCTAAAAGTTATCTATGATGGCTCTCATGCGTTCGGGGCAAAATACCACGGCAAAAGTCTCTTAAATTTCGGAGATGCTACCACCTTGAGCTTCCATGCCACCAAGCTGTTTCACACATGCGAGGGTGGCGCTGTTATTTTTAAGCACGAGGAGGATTTCAATCGCGCAAAGATGATGATTAACTTCGGTATAACAGGACCGGAATCGATCGACTCACTGGGAATCAATGCGAAGATGAACGAACTGCAAGCTGCCATGGGGCTATGTGTATTGGACGAAATGGACGAAAACCTCAAAGCGCGAGAGCGAGTATGGTGTCGCTACCAACAAGCACTGCCCCAAAGTTTGCAACTACAGGAGATCCATGAGGACCTGGACTACAATTACGCTTATTTTCCAGTGGTGTTTGATAGCGAGGCGCAGGTATTAAGCATAAGTCGCATTCTAGAAGAGAATAGCGTTTTTACGAGAAGATACTTTTACCCGTCACTAGATACGGTAGAATGTTTGGGTCAGTACGCCTTACAGCCGATTTCGAATCAAATAGCGAGTCGTGTTTTATGTTTGCCGATATACGCAGATCTTCCAATTGAGAGCGTAGATATGATTGCCAGAATCATCGGTGAGGCGCTCTCGTGAATACTAAGAGTATTGTTGTATTCTCGGGTTACAATAACAGAGCCTTGATAGCATTTTTCCGTACACTGGCGAGTCTAGATGTTCCGTTCCATATAGTCGCTAGTGACAGTAAAGACCCAGTATTTAAAACAACATACAAAAAACATGTAATTGCGACACGAAAAAGTAAGCTTTTGGATAAAGATGAAATTATAAAGATCCTGAAGCATTTCAGAGCAGACAGTAGATCTGAATTACTTGTTGCGCCATCGACTGAATCATTGAATAGATTCTTTCTGGAAAATAGGGATTTCTTTGAGAAAAATGGAGTTTTCGTTCCTTTAGTGGAAAAAAGCCTATACGAGAAAATTTCTGATAAAAAACCTTTTTCCGAGCTATGTAAAAGTTTCGGTATCCCTATACCCGCTGAATATGCTGATTTGAAATCAGCACCTGTACCATTTGTAGCAAAGCCAAAAACGTATGCCGATGCAGGTGGTAATCACCTATCTCCAATTCTGGTGCATAGCGAGAAACAGAAAAAAAACTTCATGGAAAACGAGGATTCAAATAGCTACTACTACCAGGAATTTGTTTCAGGAGGGAGCTACTACCTTCTCTTTTACATCACAAAAAACCGAAAAGTTCACAAGTTCTCCCAAGAAAACTTGATTCAGCAACCCGGTGGTAAGTCAATTGTCGCTGCGGTGGGTTGCAATCTGCATCACTCTAAAGCAGCAGCGAAATTTCAAGAAATGTTAACTGGCTTGGGATTTCATGGATTTATTATGATTGAAGTGAGAGGTTCTATTGATGAATTACGGATGATTGAGGCTAATCCAAGATTTTGGGGGCCATCCCAGTTTTTCGTGGATTCTTCAACAAATCTATTCTTACCTTTCCTTAAAGAATATGGGATCATTAGTGATTTAGAAATGAATGGCCGGTCTAATGTATCTGAATTTAATAGATACTTCTGGGAGGGCGGCATTTATGATAGAGAATCAATGGATTTTCATAATTACTCAAGAGTGGAGTTCGATTTAGAGCTTGATGCCTGGAAGTCATGTGATATATATCGGCGCAACGATATCCTAGAAAGTTAGAAATTATTAGGTGTAACTATGTTAAATCCAAAAGCAGTCGAGTTGATAAAGCTTTATAATGTTAGGAGCAAACACTCGAACTATCAAGCGCTTCCAAGTTGTTTAACCAATGTATTGTCAGAGGGAGACTTAGACATCAAAAGCCGCTCTGAATGGAAACGACTTGAGTACATACTTCAAGAGATTAAGATCGATGGAAAGTCGATTATCGATATTGGGGGAAATAGCGGATTTTTTTCGTTTGAATTTCTGGATCGCGGTGCGAAGAGTGTATGCCTTTACGAAGGAAATAAAGAGCATGCAGATTTTGCTAAGCGAGCTGCAGAATATCTATCGTTTAAAAAACTAGTCATTGTTAACGAATATTTTGACTTCGACAGACCAAGAGAATTGAAGTTTGATATCTGTCTGCTTCTTAATGTTTTACACCACGTCGGTGATGATTATGGTAATCAAAGGCTCAGTATCGAAAGAGCAAGGCAAACGATTAGCGATACGGTTCGTAAGCTAGTAGATTTATCGGACGTAATGGTCTTTCAGCTTGGATTTAATTGGAAAGGTGATCCCAGTCTCCCATTGTTTGAGAAAGGGAAAAAGCAAGAAATCATCGAGTTCATTGAGCAAGCAATAGTCGGTAGCGGATGGGAAATTAAGAGTATCGGTATCTATGACAAGGTCAAAGAGACCTATACAACGCCAAATCAGCAAAATCTAGCGAGATTTGATGAGCTGGGTGAGTTTTTGAATAGGCCAATTTTCGTTCTTGAGTCGAAAAAACCAAGCGGAAGGAAATAGCAAGAGATCTCTATTTTTCTAGCGCCGCGTTGGAATTAGTTCGAAAGGGGCGGCTGAATAACGCTTACTTGCTTTTATAATTAATTATGAATACAAGCAATTAAACGGTGGTTCTGCAAAAAACGAAAGATAGTCATAATAAAAGAGATCTATCCGGGGTATGTGTTTGGAGTAATTTCACTATGGTTTAGGGTTATGGCGGACTCTATTCCAAATATGTCAATAAAAGATGGTGCCAACTTCTATGCCTGTCAAGCCGAGTTTTAGTGCGCAGCTGAATATTTAGTCAAATAGAGAACACGCTCTGTTGTAGTTTCGTAAAAAGGGTAAATCGCCGCTGTAAATTCCTTGTACGCAGCTAGTACAAGCTTATTCTGTGCGAGAGAACGTGATGTCGGAGAACTTGATCTTTGAAGGCTATAAATCAAAAAATCGCTAGGGGTGTGGTGTGGAACCTTAGCAGCCTTTTACTAACACGTGGTTCCAATACTATATTCTTATTAGTTCTCGCGCGCCTTCTCGTTCCTGAGAGTTTTGGTTTAGTTGCCATGGTAATGGTGGTCGTTGAGTTGGCTGGCGTATTGACAAATTCCGGTCTCGGAGCGGCGCTTGTTCGTAGCAAAGAGGTCGATAACATAGACCTGACAACTGTTTTCTTAGTTAATTTTGGTGTGAGTATTGCAGCATATGGGCTAGTGTTCTTTTGCGCACCATTTCTCGCTGATTTCTATAATCAAGCAGAGTTGACTAGTCTTATTCAGGTAATTGGATTGGTTATTATTGTTGATGCCTCTAAGGTAGTTTTGCTTGCTATTTTGCACCGGAATATGAACTTTAAGGCGGATATGCAGGCGAACAGTATAGCCACTCTTTGTGCTGGAATACTTGCCGTAACAGTTGCTTACAGTGGTCTGGGTGTTTGGAGTTTAGTCGTACAAGTACTAAGTCAATCTTTTTTATCAGCCATAGTTCTTTGGAAAATTACCTCGTGGCGACCTGGTTGGCAATTCTCCCTACAATCTTTTAGGCGTTTATTTAAATTCGGTAAAAATCTTTTAGCTGAGAGCTTGCTCGATGTGGCTTTTCAGCACTCCTATGTTCTGGTTATAGGACGCTACTTCGGTGCTGAGCTTACCGGTCTATACTTCTTTGCTAGAAAGATTAGCAATCTGGTATCCCAACAATTGACCAGCGCAGTACAGCAGGCGACCTTCCCTGCGCTTGCTATGATTCAAGACGACAAAATCCAGCTTAAATTGAAATATCGCCAAATTATCCAGTTAACGATATTTATAATTGCGCCAATTATGATGCTGATTGCTGTTTTGGCTCCAAGCATCGTAAGCTTGTTTTTTAATGCGAGTTGGATTCCGGCAGTTCCCTTTCTTCAGGTTCTCGCTATCGTGGGATTAATGTATCCAATTCATTCGCTAAACATCAATCTTTTGAATGTTTTGGGGCGCTCTGACTTGGTCTTGAAGCTAGGCATTTTTAAGAAGTTATTTGGCCTGCTTTTATTAGTGGCGGCTATTCCTTACGGTATCATAGGCATTGTTATTTCGCAGCTTATAGGTACATTTTTGGCTTTATTTCCAAATACTTATTTTTCATCAAGACTAATTAGTTATAACTGGGCCGAGCAAACAAGCGATGTGTTAAGACCTATTGCAGCCGCAACAATTGGCGCTCTGGCATCTATGTGTTGCCAGTACTTTTTAAGTGAAACTATAGCCGCTACATTTATCTCTGGCGCGGCAGGAATTGCGATGTACTTGATATTTAGCGTTATAATTAGAGTCGAAGGTGTGAGTCTGTTTTATATTTCCCTATCAAGGATATTTGAGAGATAATCTTTTGGGAAAATATAGCATTGTCGTAGCTCTTTTAATTGATATATACGAAGGGTAGAAGGTGATGACTACGTTAATTTTGAGACCCGGAGATCCAGTAATAAAGCCTCCGGTACCTCCCAGTCAAACAGATATTATGAGCTCTTGGGAAGGGTCAGTAGATGAACCGTTGGTATCTATCGTTTGTCATACATATAACCATGAGGGTTTTATTAAGGATGCACTAAACAGTTTTTTGATGCAGGAGACCAGCTTTCCGTTTGAAATTATCGTGCACGATGATGCGTCGACGGATAATACACAAGCTATCATAAAGCGGTATCAATCGATATACCCTAAGATAGTAAAGCCGATTTATCAGCGGTCTAATATATATTCTAAAGGCCAGCGCCCCACCATGTATACTTTTCCAAGGTCGAAGGGTAGGTACATTGCGCTGTGCGAGGGGGATGATTTTTGGTCGGACAAACGCAAGATTCAGATACAGGTTAAATTTCTTGAAGAGAATCCAGAATACAGCCTGTGCTACACCGACTCTATTCCTTTTCAGGGCAATAAGGCAATTGATGTGGATTTTGGTGGGGCGACCAGCGACTTGAGCATGGAGGCGTTACAGAAAGGGCCTTCGATCTATACACTGACGGCATGTTTCAAGAATATTTTGGATAACCCGCCTGAGCTTGCATTGATAAAATTTGGTGACAAGTTTTTTTGGTCGCGGCTTGGTAAGGAAGGGAGAGGGAAATATCTTGGAGAGATACTGCCGTCGTTTTATCGCGTGCATTCGGGAGGTATGGCGTCTAGCGCTTCGCTTGAACAGAGGCATTTGATGTATTTCCAGACCTTCATAGCGATGGCTGGATATTACAGCCGTACGGGCGATCCGGAGCTCTGCAGTTATTTTATAAATCAGGTGAAAAAAGAGGTATATCTGGCTGACGGGATTAGCGCACGTATGGTAAGTATGGCGCAAATGCTCTCTCGCTTGATTAGGTTTAGTAAAGCTTTGTTCAAGACTCTTTATAGATGAAAAATAGGAGTGAGTTCGGCCACTTGCGGATTTTAAATATCAGAATCTTTTAGATTTTAAAATGTGTCCGGTCAGGGGATGTCATTTGATTGCTGTTGACATTTAATTTAAGTGAATTATCAATGTTAAATATTGAGTTTTATAAGAAGCGAAAGTTTTATGAAGGTTGATGTTTCTATACAGTCGTATAACAAGCCAGAATTTCTAATCCATACATTGTTTAATTTACACAAGTATTCGAAATCGCATGTTGATACAGTGTGGATCAACGGTGATCGCTCAACAAGCGGAGTAGTTGAAAAGTACCGTGATTTGGCTGAGTCGGATGCGCTATATCCTTGGAAAATCAAATATCGAATAAATTCTCGCCGAATAGGATGGTGGCCCAATCATGTAAGAGGTGTAAGGCCGCGATATCTTTCAAATTTTAGGCGGCTGGTTCGCTCCGTTCATAACGTTTATCGGGGCGGTGCTTTTCATGTGCTTCCAGAAGACATTAGGTACCAGTGGGCAATTTCGAGCACAGATAAAAAGTATATTTTTATAATTCATGATGACATGTTCTTTCATGGAGATGTTCTTGGTTTATACATGCGGTATATTCAAGATAATTCAACTACCAGTAATGAATTTGGTATTGTTGGAGACTTAGGTCAGTGTTGGCGCTGTAAATACAAAGATAAATGCAGTCCGCAGCTGATCATGGAGGGTCACTTTCCTTCTCCCTCATGGCCTGAGTCCGACGGGTTAGTTAAAGGTCATAAGTGGAGCTGTAGAATTAATGAGTGGTGCTGTATTTTGAATGTTGACGCTGCACGTTCGGTCTTTGAGCAAGACGGGATATTTTTTGGTAATTATGATGATTCAGGTGACATAGGGGCGTACTGGTTTGCGCGAGCGATCGCGGCAGGTTACCGATTCGGTGATCCATTGCCGTCAGCACATCGAAGAGCTGAACTTTATTCTCATGGATTTCAGGGTAAATCCGGTCATTCAGTTTGGCTTGACCAAGGAGCCGGTAAGAATGTCTATGACCCCAGTATTTTTGTCAAAATGACTTATCAAGACTATGGCTATAGGATTCGATAGAAGTTAAATTATAATCTACTGTGTTGTTTTTCTTTGCTCGCTTTTTGTCAACATGTAGGGTTAAGGTATTTTGAAGGTTGCTGTATTACTGAGTACATATAACTCGGCAAGGTTTCTTGAAGAGCAGATAAAATCTGTGCTCAACCAAACCTTTCAAGATTTCACTTTATATATACGAGATGATGGGAGTTGTGATAATACGCTTGCAATTATTTCGTCTTTATCGGCGCAGGATTCCAGAATTAGTTTGGTTGATTCATGTGGCATTAACCTTAAGTCTGCTGGAAGTTTCGTTGAACTAATGAAAACGGTTGAGGCGGATTTCTATTTTTTTTGTGATCATGATGACGTTTGGCACGAACATAAGATGGAATTCAGTCTGTCTGCTATGTTTTTGTGCAGAACCTTTAAATCCTCCGCGCCAATTCTAGTTGCAACAGATCTGCAAGTTGTCGATGAGAACCTCAACCCGTTGGCGAAATCCTTCAGGGAGGTCAGTTGCTTATATCCCAATGAGCTGAAAAAGTTTGAAAATTTGTCGGCGACCAACTTTGTCACCGGTTGTACGGTTTTGTTTAACCGGGTCCTTCGCGATATCGCTATTACATATCCGCTTAACAGTATTGTTATGCACGATCATTGGTTAGCCCTCGTCGCACTCAAGAATTCTGGGGAGTTAGTTTATCTACCTGTTCCAACTCTGTGCTATCGACAGCATGCGAACAATGTCGTTGGTGTCTCTCGACGGCGATCCATCTTTAACTTGGCGGGCATTAGTCGTTCGTTCGATGTGCTTTTGTCATATTATAGGCAGGCAAAATCAGTTAATCCCTCTATTACTTTTCGGGCCGTGTTACTAGCGAAAGTGATATACAGATTTAAAGTGTTGTGGAGAGAGGGCAAATAGGTCTATGAGTGCTCGGATATGTGTGTCTGTGGTTAGCCACGGTCAAGGGCCTTTAGTCGAAACCCTCCTTAGAGATTTGTCGCTCCACAGCCATCATTTCAGCAAAATTGTCGTTACGTTGAATGTCATGGAGCCCGCTGTCAATGTGCCAGCGAGTTTAAAAGAACAGGTTGTGGTCGTGCGTAATGATGTTCCTGCTGGCTTCGGTGCGAACCACAATGCTGCAGTAGCGCGTATGGAGTCCGATTTAATCTGTATTCTTAATCCGGATCTGCGTGTCGGTACTAGTCCGTTTGAGTATCTCAGCGAAACATTAGCTGATCCTTGCGTTGCCTTGGTTGCTCCAAGAATTATTTCTCCCACCGGCGTAGACGAAGATAGCGTACGCTCGTTTATAACCATTCAAGATATTCTTCGTAAGGTTTGGAAGAAGGTGGTCGGTAAGTCGCCTGAAGGTTCTTGTGCCAGTCACTCCGGAGATCCGGTGAGTGTAGACTGGGTCGGTGGCATGTTTATGATGATCAAACGTCAGGCATTTACTGAGATCGGTGGTTTTGATGAAAGGTTTTTCCTCTATTACGAGGATGTGGATCTGTGTGCTAGGTTCAACAAGGCCGGCTGGGTAGTAAAATATGATCCGCGCGTTGAGGTGGTCCACGATGCGCGACGCACTAGTCACACCAACTTGCGCTATCTGAAGTGGCATCTGAGTAGTATGCTCCGCTACTTTATCAAGCACGGTTTTTTTCGCTTTCGATAGTTTAAGGGGCCGCGGGGTTTGATTTTGAATGTTATGGTTACCGGGGCCGGTGGTTTTGTTGGTCGCAATCTATTAGAAACTCTGTCCGGTACTGATGGGTATTTCTGTAGTGCACTCTCACGCAGTGCGGTCTCTATCGAGGGTGTTAGATCATTAAGGTTCGATGGCTTTGAAGACCTGAACTCTCTGGACCGGTCTCTTCAAGGGCAGGATGTCGTTATCCACTGTGCCGCCCGCGCGCATGTGATGAATGAAACCGAAACCGATTCGCTTGCTGCTTATAGAAAGATCAATGTAGAGGGTACTTTGAATCTCGCTCGAGCGGCGCTCACTGCAGGTGTTAAACGATTTATATTTATCAGTAGCATCAAGGTGAATGGCGAGAGTACCCCGGAGGATTTGGTTTTCACTGCGAGCGACTTGCCGAAGCCTGAGGACCCCTATGGTGTCTCGAAGCACGAGGCTGAAGTTGCGCTCAGGCGGCTTGTTGAAGGCTCTTCTATGGAGTTGGTTATCATTCGACCGCCCCTTGTTTACGGTCCCGGGGTGAAGGGTAATTTTGAGACTCTTGTTAAACTTTGCAGGAAAGGGCTCCCCCTTCCGTTTGGTGCTATAAATAACGCGCGCTCTTATGTGGCCATTGATAATCTTGTGAGCTTTATCATCCGCTGTATCGATCACCCGAAGGCCGCTGACCAGACATTTTTAGTCAGTGATGGGAATGACCTATCTACCACGGCTTTGCTGACTGCTGTCGGCCAGGCATTGGGTGCCCGCCTTCCTCTTTTGCCCGTGCCTTCGACTTGGTTGATTTCGATTCTTAGGTTGTTCGGGAAGGGGCCGATTGTAGATCGTTTGTTTGGCTCATTGAGAGTGGATATCACTAAGAATTTTGAGTTACTTGGGTGGAAGCCAGAGGTTTCTGTCGAGGAGGGTTTATATCGTTGTGTCAAAGGTTATCGTGAATGATTCGGCTGTTTGATATCGTTTTGTCGCTACTGGGGCTGATATTCGGTTTCCCCGTGATGTTGGTTATTTACTGTTTTGGGCTCTTTGATACCGGCTCTCCACTGTTTTTTCAGCGACGTGTCGGCAGGGATCGAGAGGTATTTACGCTTGTTAAGTTTCGCACAATGGCCGTTGATACAGAGTCAGTCGCTAGTCATCTGGCATCGCGCACTTCGGTGACTCGTTTGGGAGCGTTTTTACGCAAAACTAAGTTAGACGAACTGCCGCAACTCTGGAATGTCTTGGTAGGTGAGATGAGTCTAGTCGGTCCACGCCCCAATCTTGAGTCTCAATTAGAGCTGATAGAGGCGCGTAATCAGCTCCAGGTTTACTCGGTACGTCCCGGTATTACAGGATTGGCACAGGTTAACGGTATTGATATGTCCGCTCCGAGTTTGCTGGCAGAAACGGATAGTAAAATGATCCAAACTCTCACTGTGAAAAGCTACTTTAAACTCATTTTTGCTACTGTACTTGGTGGCGGCCAAGGAGATGCGGTCTCTCGCTGAACCGCCTGAACTATGCTTCTATTACTAGATAAGTACTTGTCTCGATCGACCTCCTCTGGCCGACGCTCTTTGATTATTGCGGCAGACTACGTTGCATTTGTTGGTGCGCTATGGTCTGCATATGCTTTACGTCTCTCTGACTGGTATCCGATAGAGTACCTTGTGCCAGCTGTGTGGCTGTTTGTTGTCGTTCCCTTCTTGGGTGTAGGCGTAATGCTTGCTCTCGGTCTTTATAAAGCTGTTTTGCGCTATATGAGCATGCGGGTACTCAAATCAGTGGCGATTGGCGTGGGTCTTTTGGTTCTGATTTTATACGCTTGTGCGCTTTTGATGGCGATTGAGCCCTTTCCGCGCTCCGTGCCCATTATCTTTGGTATGGCGGCCTGGCTCTATGTCGGCGGTAGTCGACTCATCATCCGTAGTTACTATCAGTGGATTCTCAACCAGGATTCAGATCGAAAAAGAGTGCTTATATATGGTGCGGGCAGTGCTGGGGCTCAGTTAGCCGTTTCTATTCAGAGTGGAAAGGAGTACACAGCCGTTGCATTTGTTGATGACGATCCGCAGCTTCATGGCCGGCTAATTGGTCAGTTGAGGGTTCATGATCCCCTCGAAATGCCAAATCTGATCGAGCAATATCAAGTTTCGCATCTTTTACTTGCGATACCCTCAGCTTCTAGAGAGCAGTTAAACCGAGTCATCGACCGCCTAAACGGACTCGCGGTTACAATTAGAACGATGCCGTCAGCCGCTGAACTGATATCAGGCATCGCACCAGATTCTCTGCGCTCTCTAGCGCTGGAAGACTTACTTGGCCGCCAACCTGTCCCGCCGGTTGAAAGCCTTGTCGAGGTAAGTCTCCTAGATAAATCAGTCCTAGTTACTGGTGCTGGAGGTTCTATTGGCAGTGAGTTGGCTCGCCAAGCGCAGCTGAGTGGCGCAACAACGCTCATACTTTACGAATTATCTGAATTTGCGTTGTACTCGATCCACCAGGAGCTGGAAAGCCGCAAAGGTGAGCAGGACATCCAGCTTATCCCCGTGTTGGGCAGCGTGTTGGACTTTGGCCGTTTGCGAGATGTCATGCAGCGTTATGCTGTACAGACGGTTTATCACGCAGCAGCCTACAAACACGTGCCACTAGTCGAACACAATGTTCTGCAAGGTATACAGAATAATAGCCTCGGTACTCGATCGGCGGCACAGGCTGCGCTTGAGGCATCGGTTGAACGCTTTGTGCTTATTTCCACTGATAAAGCGGTAAGACCCACCAACGTAATGGGCGCTTCCAAGCGGCTCGCCGAACTCTTTGTGCAGGAGATCGCCCAGCAGAGTCAGCATACCGTATTTAGCATGGTGCGCTTTGGTAACGTACTAGGTTCCTCCGGCTCAGTTATCCCCGTTTTTCAACGTCAGGTGAGCAGCGGGGGGCCGGTAACGGTTACCCACCCGGATGTAACTCGCTATTTTATGACAATTCCAGAGGCAGCGTCGCTTGTGATTCAGGCCGGTTCAATGGCGCAGGGCGGGGAGGTTTTTGTGCTCGATATGGGCGAACCTGTCAAGATATCGGAGCTGGCTAAGAATGTGATCAGCCTGAGCGGGCGAACTCTGCGCTCAATCGAGAATCCTGCCGGCGATATTGAGATTGTTTATACGGGGCTTCGCCCCGGCGAGAAGCTGTTTGAGGAGCTGTTGATTGGAGATAATGTCAGCCCGAGTCAGCACCCTAAGATTAAGTGTGCTCAAGAGGCTTGTCTCTCCGCAGAGTTCTTACGGGCGACTCACATGCGTCTTTTGGATTGTATCGGCTCCAACAAACCGAGGCTCGCGCGCCAATTGCTTGCTGAGTGTGTTGATGGATACACTCCCGCGGCGTCCCAGTATGATTGGCTAGACGATTGATTTAGAGAAGCGCGCGGTCAGGAAGCCCTTATCGCAAAGAGCTGGCGGGTCTGATCAAGGAGCTTTAAACGACGTCCTCAATTCATTTACACGCTTTTAGGATCTGGTTTCGTCAGGTAACCCGTTTCTGTATACAAAGCCCGCACTCAGCCCTATCCAGATCCAAAACCAAGCAGTAAGCCAGCCGCCGTAGAAATTGTTGTGAGTATTGAGCGGCAAAAATCCTGCCCAGAACGCCAGCAGGGCTGCAATTGCCGCTAGATTACCTGCTTTGAATGATTTAAGACTGGTCACCGTAACAGCACTAAACAAAATTATTAGTCCCATAACCCCTGCAGCCCCCGCACCCGACCATGCTTCTAAAAATATCTGGTGTGTATGGGAGGGGCCTTGAAGTGCGTGCTTTTCTGGGTTTGTAGAGTTAGACCACACCATCGAAGGGTTCGGAAGTAGGGGCTGGGCGAATCTGAAGTTATTCACTCCCGTCCCAATTACTGGGCTGCTGGCGCCCACAGCTACTGCATCTTCCCATATTCCGAGTCTTAGACTGAGAGCCTGGTCCAGACCCTCTCGCGTCGGATTGGTCAATACAGATAGTGTTTGGTCTACTTTTGCGCTAATACCCGGTAGTTTTGCTGCTTGGTTTAAACCCAAACCCAGTATAACCACAACAGAAACAAGCCCCGTTGTCTGGAAGCGGGTTGGTCGCCATCCCCGAAGCCAAAGCATAATAGGAAGGCAAATCATAGAAAACAGTACCGAAACCCAAGCTGACCGAGTTCCGCTTATCAGTACCAAGCAAAAGATAAACAGCCCCACTAGAACCGCCGTAACAGGTTTTCCCAAGGTCCAAATATACAAAGTAATGAAGATAAACAGCGACCCTAAGATCACGCCGAGCATGAGATTACCGTCCACGAGCTGATTGTCACGTGTGTGTATACCTTGGTAGTGTGTAACGCCTGGTCCGAAGGGATTATTTGGGTCTAGATACTGCCAAATCGCTAGAGCTCCCCAGATAATCACTATCGAGGTGATCATCCAAAAGGGCTTATTAAAGTTGTAGCCGGAGGAGATACGACGATAAAGGAAATAACCCGCCAGGAAAAATAGAGGGTAAGTGCCAACAAACACCATGCTGCGTTCAAAATCTACAGTATGAGTCAGAGATAGCACGGCAGGGATGTAAACACAGCTTCCGAGCGCTAACATCCATTTGGTTCCGTAAGACAGTTTTTCTGCAGAGCGAAATTCGTTCCAGAACAGAGCGCCCCCAATCATGGCCATAACAAAAAGCGGATACCAAAGGGTTTTTCCGATTGGCAGTAAAAAAAAGTAGAGGGTGAGCAAAATTGTGAGATCGTTTCGCTTTATCGCATTTATCATGACGTCTTGAATTCTGGGGGTTTTTCGCATTATACGGCTCCATATGCACGTTACGCTAGGCCTGTTATGCTGTCGAATAGGTGTATTTAGCGAACTTGGGCTGTCTATTCGTCAGGTGCTTTTCACGTATTACGGGCGATAGACGCTCTTACTGGGTATTAATACAGAATGAAAATAACCAACATTATGCTTTCCAATCGGCTCGGTGGCATTGGTCAAGCGTATCTGGATTACAATGAGGCTCTATTAGAGCTGGGGCATACCGTGCAAGGTATTTGCCACTATGACGGTGGATGGCGGGAGGCGACCGAGCAGCAGATGTTACGATATCCTCGTTTGTCGATGCTGAACGTCAAAGAGAAAGGGGGTCCTAAGGTTCTGCCTAGCCTTCTGAAAATTCGTTTTGCTGTCAGTAAATTTAGTCCTGATATCATAGTCATTCATAACTATGTTCGTGTTGGAATGCTTGCCACTGTTGGAATTGCGCCTCAGGTATCAATTACTCACATGTTCAAATGTAAGCACTTTGAAAAGCTAAACGGGGTTATCGCGCTAACTGATGAGTTGAGCACCTTGTGTCAGGTTAGAGGGATTTCCAAAGATCGAATCCGCATCATTCCTAACATGATCAACGGCCCTTTTTATGAACCCTCTTTGCGGTCGGAGCAACCGGTTGTCAAAATCGGCGGGCTCGGCCGGTTAGATAAAGAGAAGGGCTTCAGCGATTTGATCGACGCTATGGCCCAACTGGTTCACAAAGGCTTTTCTGTCAGGCTGCTTTTGGGCGGGAAAGGCTTTGAAGAGGAGTCGCTTCGGTTACAGGTGCAGAAGCTCGGCTTGGATAAGCACGTTGAGTTCTTGGGTTTCGTCACTGATAAGCAAGCGTTTTTCGAGAAAATAGATCTATTCGTTATTCCATCAACTGAAGAGCCTTTCGGAATCGTTGCGATTGAGGCGATGAAGTTCGGAATTCCGACGGTTGCTACAGCTGTTGGTGGCTTAAAGACCATATTTACTGATGGGGCGAATGCTTTGTTTGCGGAGCCTGCTAATCCCCACTCTTTAGCAATCGCGATAGAACGCTTGATTGTTGATCCCATACTCGCTCACGACCTGGCCTACCGGGCCAATCTAGATGTGCAGGCCAACTACAGCCTACCCGTTGTCTCCAAGAAGTTAGATGCTGCGCTCTTAGAATGGGCAGGTCCTACTGACACCTAGAGAGATTTTTATCTGCGTATATCTGTTTTTGCGCTTTGGGTTTGAGAACAGGCTGTGCACTGTATTGTTGAGTTGTATGCCAGCTGATGTGCTATTTCTGCGTCCATACGGTTAGTTCATTTTGGTAAAGCTCGCGAAAATGACTAGACTGGATTCACAGCGTTAAAAGGATCTTTTTTTCATGCCGCTTCTGGATGCGTCGCCCCACCTGCAAGCTCGCCACCGGGTTACCTATGTGATTTTCACAATTCTATTCTTGATTGCCCCTTTCTATTATCAAGACAACTTAGGCGGGGAGGGGTTAGGACTGCCGTTTAATGCGGTTATCTGGATTCCTGTGGTTTGTTTGATTGGAGTGGGACTGATTTCGCTGATTCAGACGGGGGCATGGGTTAAGCCAAGTTACTTGGTTCTAATCGGCCTTTTCCCGCTACTGATTGTTCTCGGCGGCTTCGCTTCAGGCCTCGAACGCCCGGGGGAGTGGATTGTCCGCATCGGTGTTCTGGTTGGCGGAATCTTGCTGTGGTTCGCGCTTTTTCAGGTGCGATTCCAGCGCCGTGATGTGGAAGGCTTGCTTTACATTCTCTTGGCCGGGCTGCTATTGCATGGAGTTGTGGGTCTAGTCCAAATGTTGCCGGAGCCCCTGTTCAAAGGGTGGATCCCTGTCGCGAACCAGAAATTGTTGGGGATGTTTCAACAGCCGAATCTTCAGGCATCTTTAATGGCAACTGCTATAGCCTTGGCGATTTATTTAGCGGCGGCTCCGGGCTTCAAAGTGCATAGATGGCCCATGAAGTCGTTGGTGTTTTTAACGTTATCGTTAGCGTCTTTTGAGGTTGTTAGCTCAGGGTCGCGGATTGGTTTGTTATCGAGCGTCATTGTTTTGGCTATTGTTGTGGTAACAAATCTTAACCGCTGGTCTAAAACTCCATTTCTCGCCCTCAGCCTGGCGGGTGCATTGGTCGCAGGTGGTAGTGCTGGATTAACGAAAACTGAAGGAGCGGTTGAGGCATACAACAAATTGGAGCAACTCTCTGATCAGGGACGGGATGTGCGACCGCACATATACAGAATTGCAATCGATGCATGGGAGCGATCACCTGTACTGGGTCATGGTATTGGAAGCTTTCAGCGAGAGTTTCAGAATCAGCGCATTGAGTACTACGATCCTGAGCGGGGGGAGGTAATTGATAACGCCCGCTTCTCTCATCCCCATAACGAACTGCTTTTCTGGATGATCGAAGGTGGAGTGGTTGCTTTAGTTGCGATTGCTTGTGCTGTGGCAGCGGTTTTTTTGCAACTCTATCGTTTGGGTTGGCAGCGCGGTGGTCTTACAGCCGCTTTGCTCTTGCCCATAACACTCCATACCCAAGTCGAGTTGCCCTTTTACATCTCTACGTTTCACTGGATAGTTCTCGTGGTGCTTCTATTTGCTTGCTTCTATCCCGGCGCGAAAACAAAGCCGGTTAGACTGTCCGGAGGTGCGAGTAAGCTAATTACGATAATGGCCCTTAGCGTCCCCCCACTAGTGACAGTTTTTCTGATGCACTCGTTGCTTAGCCAAACCGGAATAATGCAGTATTTAAAATCAAGAGGAACTCAGCCTCAGCACCTGAACTACGCGCTTAATAATCTCTATTTTAGGGAGCAGGGCGAGTATTTTATGATGCGAGCTGTCTTGTATTCCGGTATCAACCGAGCTGAAAAAAGAGACGTTGAAGCCTTTGTTGATTGGGCGGAGCCTTTTCTAGAACAGATTCCAGATATTCAAATATTCAAGGATTTATCCGTTGCCTATCAATATATTGGTAATGATTCCGATGCTAGCAAAGTCATTGAGCGCGCGAGCGCCATCTATCCTGCAGATAGGAGTATTTCAGAGGTAAAAGCTAAGCTGAAAGATGGCGAGCCGCTAGCGACTTTTTCTTCCCAAGCATCTGTCGCGGAGTAACGGTCGGAGGTGTCGTGTATTCAGTTTTAATGGCCTGCAGTGGTTTTTAACAGAGGTATGCGAGCAAGATTTTTGTTACCCTAGCGGCAAGGTAATTATTCGAAATGCATCTCCCAACAAGTTGGACCCCGGATGAAAGTCAGGCCGTTTTCTATTCCGCTTTCTCTTTTATTAGCAACTTCTGTTTTGGCTGATCAGGCAAGGCCGAATAAAGAGACTGTTCCCGCAACTAAAGCAATATTCAAAACCTCCTTCGAAACACTCGAGTTGCCTGGCGGCGAGGATATGGGTTTCCTCGGTGGGCAGTTTCTCTATGAAGTCGCACCCAACCTCTTAATCGGGCCTGCCGCCTATGGTGCTGCTACGGGCGATCGCGGAGGGTTCATAACGCTGGGCGGCGCGCTCGATGCCAGTTTTCCTGTCAGTGAGCGCCTGAGCATTAATGCAGGGTATTTTCTAGGTGCTGGCGGTGGACGAGGCGGGTATCAGTTGTCGGGCGGTGGCTTGATGCTGCGTTCACATCTTGGCTTGGATTACTCACTGGGTGGCTATGGCACCGTTGGTTTGGGCCTAAGTAATCAAGACTTCCCCAACGGCACTATCAACAGTACTCAGCCTTACCTCAGCTTCTCTTATCCATTCTCCACCCTGGTAACGGATGGCTGGGAAGGGCCTTCATTTACTCAAGTAGACGGCGACTCACTTGCTGAGTCAGAGCAAGACTTTGCCATTGTTTA